>NZ_LWMU01000032.1 GCF_001639275.1 Methanobrevibacter oralis | reverse complement strand
AAAATTAGATATAAGTAAATTAAAAGTTTATATAAAAGAAACAAAAATATTAAACAAAAAATTTAAATAAAACAAGGCAAAAATTAAAAAAAATAAGATATTGAAAACCTTAGCTTGACAGCAATGATTTTTTCATAAAGTTTAAATATTAATGATAAGAAAAATATTGTATAATTAATAGTTTATATTTTTTAAATCAAATTTGATTTTATGGAGGCCAATAAGTTTAAAGGTGGTGAAATTATCAATAAAAAATTATTCGTTAGCCTTATTATTATTTGTTTTATTTTAGTTTCGTTAAATATGGTATTTGCATCAAATGAAACAAATGGTAATGTTATTTCACTGAAAGAATCAAATAATGAATTGAATATTGAAATTTCAAAGCAAAATTCCGCCATTGATTTGCGAACAAGTTCTAAGACAATTGAGATTACTCAAGATAATTATGGTAATTATTTTGATGTTAGAACTGGGAAAATTATTGATGCTTCAGGTATTTCTAATGGGGATACTTTAAAAATTGGTAATATTTCTAATAGGGCTTTTGTTATTGATCGTCAACTTACATTAATGCCTATTTCTTCTAATGA
>NZ_LWMU01000031.1 GCF_001639275.1 Methanobrevibacter oralis | reverse complement strand
TCTTTATATTCTTTCATAACCTCTTTAATTTCATCCAATTCAAGATGTCCTTCAATTTTTTTGCTATTTTTTACCATGAATATTAATTTGTAATTTATATGGTATAAACTTTTCGAGAAAAACTATAAATGGGTCTTCTAATATCACTAGTTTTGAGGTTTTCAAAATAGATTCAATTATTATAATTTCAGTTCCAGATGCTTATTATAATACCGTCATTATAGGTAATGTTACTTTAGTTGATATTAATGGTAATAAATTAAGTGAAAATGTTAATGTTACAATACATAGTGATATTAAAAACTTCGGGACTGTCAATTTGTTAGCTCTTGTTTTCGTTTTTCGATCCAGCCATCTTTTTGGTGCATTATCTGATTGAATATTCCTTCTAATGTTCTAAATTTCTTTTTGTGTGCTTTGGGCATTGTATTTCCAATGTAATTTTCTATTTGATTGTTAGTACAGTCTAGTTTTCCTTTGTGTCTTTTTTTAAGGAAGTGTATGTATTTTTTGTATTCTGGGAAGAATTTTTTCTTTAAGTATTTTGCTAGAATTGGTGGAAAGTTTATTAATTTTTCTTTTAGGAAATTGATGTAT
>NZ_LWMU01000030.1 GCF_001639275.1 Methanobrevibacter oralis | reverse complement strand
TCATTAGAAGAAATAGGCATTAATGTAAGTTGACGATCAATAACAAAAGCCCTATTAGAAATATTACCAATTTTTAAAGTATCCCCATTAGAAATACCTGAAGCATCAATAATTTTCCCAGTTCTAAGATCAAAATAATTTCCATAATTATCTTGAGTAATCTCAATTGTTTTAGAGCTACGCGGATAATTAATAGTTGAATTTTGATTTAAATCATCGATATTTAAAATATCATCTGAGTTTTTCAAACAATCAGCGTTAACCTGTGTTTCATTTGATGCAAATACAATGTTTAATGAAAATAAAATAAAACAAATAATAATAAGACTAATGCATAGTTTTTTATTGATTTTTTCACCACCTTCAAAGTCATTAATCACTATAAAATCAAGTTTTATTTAAAATATATAAACGACTCATTAATTATGTAATATTTTCTTCATCATAAATATATAAAGTTTATGAAAAAACGGGACTGTCAATTTGTTAGGTCTTGATTTCGGTTTTCGATCCAACCATTTTTTCTTGACATAATATAAGCAAACATGCCTTCAGGAGTTCTATAAATTCTTTTTGTGTGTTTATCTAATGTATTGCC
>NZ_LWMU01000029.1 GCF_001639275.1 Methanobrevibacter oralis | reverse complement strand
ATAGTTAGTTTTGGTATGAAAGTTAATTTAATTGATGGAGAGTGTGTTGCTGTTGATGGAACGATTGTTAAAGCAAATGCCAGTAATTTCCGTTTAATTAGAATCGAAGAAATTGAATTTTTGGAAGATCTTATTTTAACTTATGGTTCAAATTGGGCTAAAAATGGTGTTTGGTGGATGTTAAGTCGATATTTTTCCAATAAAGCTAAATTCAGAAGGATGGTGCCATTAATTGATGAAATACATTTTAAATTAAATTATGAGGCTATTAAACTTTTGAAAATTGCTTTGATTAGTGTTGAAAAACAAGAGTATATTTTTAGTTTATTATGCTATTTAAAGGCAAAATATGATGGAATGCACACTATTAGTTTAACTGACCCTGATTCAAGGTGGATGAAAGATAAAAAAGGTAATTATGGTCTTAATTATAATTATCAAGTTGCAATAGACAGTAAAACAGGAATGGTTGTTGCCCAATACTTAACAACGAATCCAACTGACCACAATGAACTTCTACCAATGTTATATGAAATAAAATCTAATTTAAACCAACATCCCAGAGTTGTTTTAGCAGACACTGCATATTTACAAGACATATCATT
>NZ_LWMU01000028.1 GCF_001639275.1 Methanobrevibacter oralis | reverse complement strand
ATAGTTAGTTTTGGTATGAAAGTTAATTTAATTGATGGAGAGTGTGTTGCTGTTGATGGAACGATTGTTAAAGCAAATGCCAGTAATTTCCGTTTAATTAGAATCGAAGAAATTGAATTTTTGGAAGGATCTTATTTTAACTTAATGGTTCAAATTTGGACTAAAAAATAATGGTGTTTGGTGGAATGTTAAGTCGGATATTTTTCCAATAAAGCTAAATTCAGAAGTATGGTGCCATTAATTGATGAAATACATTTTAAATTAAATATATGAGGCTATTAAACTTTTGAAAATTGCTTTGATTAGTGTTGAAAAACAAGAGTATATTTTTAGTTTATTATGCTATTTAAAGGCAAAATATGATGGAATGCACACTATATAGTTTAACTGACCCTGATTCAAGGTGGATGAAAGATAAAAAAGGTAATTATGGTCTTAATTATAATTATCAAGTTGCAATAGACAGTAAAACAGGAATGGTTGTTGCCCAAATACTTAACAACGAATCCAACTGACCACAATGAACTTCTACCAATGTTATATGAAATAAAATCTAATTTAAACCAACATCCCAGAGTTGTTTTAGCAGACACTGCATATTTACAAGACATATCATT
>NZ_LWMU01000027.1 GCF_001639275.1 Methanobrevibacter oralis | reverse complement strand
GCAATTCATAGATCCACAAGTTTATATATGACATGAATGATGATTTAGTTTCGAGTATTTATGATCAAAATTAGATGAAATGCCTTCATTTAAAGGATTGCACGTATGTGCAATTGATTCATCGATTATTGAAATACCAAATACGAAATTAACATAGAGATGATTTTGGAATACCTGAAAAAACTCAAACATACAAAGATACTTCTGTAGCTAGAATTTCATGCACGGGGTTAGATGCTCATTGGGACTTCATAATATCCTCAAATTTAACATCGAAGAATGTAAATGAAATAACAAATGCATTAATACCATTTAGATGATGCAAAAAACAAATTGGACTTAACAAAAACAATAACACTATACGATAGAGGATATAATTCCGTATGAATTAATGTTTAAAACCGAATTATTAAATTCATTCTACTATAAATACGTGGAAAAACATCCAACATTTAAAAAGAAACAACAAAAAATGGAAAAACATAAAAAAACAGATAAAACATTCTTCATTAGTCTAGATTCATTAAAACGTAGAAATTTCAAAAACGAAGAACTAAAAGAAATGGCAAGATTAAAAACAGTAATATAAAAAGTAATGAATTGTAAAAGTAAAACTAAAAAA
>NZ_LWMU01000026.1 GCF_001639275.1 Methanobrevibacter oralis | reverse complement strand
TTAGAACTGGGAAAATTATTGATGCTTCAGGTATTTCTAATGGGGATACTTTAAAAATTGGTAATATTTCTAATAGGGCTTTTGTTATTGATCGTCAACTTACATTAATGCCTATTTCTTCTAATGATAAGATTAGTAATGGTTTTATTCATCTTATAAATGGGAGTGATGGGTCTATTGTAACAAATCTTACCATTCATAATACAAAAGGTACATTGAAAGTTTTAGGTTCAAATGTAGGTCAGTTACATGGTATTTGGTTATCTCATTCTAATAATAATCTTATTTCATATAATACAATAAGGATTGCAAACACTGCGGGTGTTTATGCTATGCCTATGGGTTGGTCTAGTAATAATAGAATTATTTACAATGATATGAAAACATATATCACTTGTAATATGGTTATGGGTTTATGTCATTATAATTTTATTTCGCATAATAGTTTAGAAGTTTTAAGTTATTCACATACTTCTGTTACCAATTTAATTTATTTTAATCCTTTTGGGCATGCCGATTATAGTGGTTCAGGTTTATGTAAAGGTAATATAATTTCATTTAATGATTTTAAAGGTTTTTGTAATGGTGAAATGTCTATTTTGTTACAATGTGCTTATGAAAATCATAATGGTACTGTCATTGCAAACAACACTTTTTTAAAAGGAT
>NZ_LWMU01000025.1 GCF_001639275.1 Methanobrevibacter oralis | reverse complement strand
CTTCCAAAAATTCAATTTCTTCGATTCTAATTAAACGGAAATTACTGGCATTTGCTTTAACAATCGTTCCATCAACAGCAACACACTCTCCATCAATTAAATTAACTTTCATACCAAAACTAACTATATATTGGAAAAAAGCATCCAATTAAAACCCTACTTTCTTGTAAAAAACTACTAATCGTGGATTTTTTAGGAGCCTTATTATTCAAAATATAATTAACTGACTCATCATTATTAAAAACCCAATCAGCCAAAGCACGACAACTATAATTTATTATGAAAAGAACCATAAACTATTAAACCCAATAATTCCTCTGCTAAATACTCTTTAGGTCTACCAAACTTATTAAAATCATAATCAAAAAGCAAAGGAAAATCTCTTTTAAAGGAATAAATTAACTTTTTAATCGTAAAAACAAGATGATTATTATCTAAATTCTCACCAGAAACAGACCAAACAAATTTAGTCTGCATACAACCAACATGTTCAGTTTCAGTACTCATAAATCATTCACAACACTTAAATTATTAACAACCTACAAAAACCAAAACATTTAAGTGTCACAAAATACATAAAAATAAAATGTGAGAATGTTTTGAGTTTTTTGTGCTTATTAAACTATTTACATTCTCACATATTTATAATTAACTACTTTTAAAAATTAG
>NZ_LWMU01000024.1 GCF_001639275.1 Methanobrevibacter oralis | reverse complement strand
ATGTATTCTATTGCTTCTTCGTAGGTTTCTTTTTTGAATAATTTGTAAAATATGCTTAAATATTCGTTGATTTCTATTTTGTAGTTGTTTATCATGTTTTTGGATTGTTTTTTGATTTGTGTTTCTGAGAGTTTAGGGTTTTGTTTTTTTAGATTGCTTTCATATTCTTTGCGTATTTGCTTTAGTTCTTCTCTAAGTTCTTCATTGATATTTAATAATAAGTGAAATGTGCAGTGTTGGTGATCAAATCCAATTTCTCTCATTATTTTATCATATCCTGGTTTTAAATCCGTTACAATTGCAATGGACTCTGTTGCTTTGATGCTGTTTTTTATAAAATTTTTTGTTGTTGCAGAATCTTCTTTTTCATTAATTAACTCTGCAATAGGCATTCGATTAATTAAATCAAATAATATATGTCTATAATACCATTTTCGCTCAATTCTAATCCATTGTACATCATAAGCAGCATAGCCTGAAAATTTCATATCAGTGTTAACATAATACAATCCATCGAAAGTTAAAAGAGATTTTCTAATCGTTTCATATGACATATTAATGCTATTAAAAACATTAAATGTCCAAGAAAGATTTCTTAATGAATCCCAACCTCTTTTTCGCAACTCAATTGCCTTGTTTTTCATTTTAGTTGAAAAATTACAGAAATCTTCATAAA
>NZ_LWMU01000023.1 GCF_001639275.1 Methanobrevibacter oralis | reverse complement strand
TTTATCAAAAAACATTATTTTAGCTTTTAAAGTTAGCGATGGTGAAAATATAACAGATTATACAGGACAACTATATCCAAGACAGTTTACAATGTCTAGCATAAACGGAACACTAAAATCAGCTAATGGAAATATTACAAATCATATCACTAACCTAATCAATATATCAAAAAATGCAACTATTTATTATGTTGAAGCTACAGTAGATAATCAAACTGTTAATTTAACTCAAAACATAACTCACAATGTAACTATCATTGCTAAAGATATAATCTTTGATTATGGAACTACAACAATTAATGTAAATGTTTTATTTGACAATCTTCCTGCAGATAGTGAAACTATAACTTTAAATCTTAATAATAAAAAATACACTGCTAAAACAAAAAATGGAACAGCTACATTCAACATTGACATAATACCACATGGAACATATACATTAAAATACATAATAAATGCTACAAAATTACATGGCGAAGTGTTAAATTCATCTATTTTAACAGTAAATAGAATAAATGCAAATATAAATGCAACTTCCCATTCAGTGATTGTTGGAAATGACGTAAAAGTAGAAATCAACCTACCAAAAGACCTAACAGGCATTATAAATGTAGTTTTAAATAACAAAACTTACCCGGTAGAAATTATTAATAATAAAGCTATCGTAATCATCCCTAACTTAGCACAAGGA
>NZ_LWMU01000022.1 GCF_001639275.1 Methanobrevibacter oralis | reverse complement strand
TCACAACAAGAAAAACAACAACTAATATTTAAATCTTTTCACAAACACAACAGAAAACACAAAAAGAATCAAAGAAAAATAAAAAAAACTAAAAAATATGTCAAAGAGCTAACAAATTGACAGTCCCATTGAAATGAATTCCCAAATAACATCCCAGAAACTCCACCAATACTCGGAACTGCAAAAATACCTGTTGCAAGTGCTCCCCATATTCCAGACATACCATGTATACCCCATACATCCAAAGCATCATCATAACCAAGTTTTGGTTTTAAATAATTAATTGCAAAATTAGAAACAAATGGAGCAGCATCACCAATTATTAAAGCTGCTGGTACATCAACAAATCCTGCTGCTGGTGTGATAGCTACAAGTCCTGTAACTGCACCAGATATTGCACCTAAAACAGTTGGTTTTCCAACTAAATAGTTATCCAATATTGTCCAAACAATTAAACCCATTGCTGCTGCAGCATTTGATACAATAATTGCATTAGCTGCAATTCCATCAGCAGCTAAACCAGAACCTCCATTAAAATCCATCCATCCAAACCATAACAATGCTGCACCAAGCACAGTATAAGTTAAATTATGAGGAATTAATGAACAATCTTTTCTTCTTCCTAAAACTAATGCAACAGCTAATGCAGATACACCAGAATTAATATGAACAACAGTACCTCCCGCAAAGTCAAGAGCTCCAATCTGCATTAACCATCCTCCTCCCCACACCCAATGAGCAATAGGGATATAAACTAAACAAGCCCAAATTGAAATAAAAATAACCCATGCCTTTGTTTTTAATCTTCCAACAAGTGCTCCAGAAATTAAAGCTGCAGTTAATCCTGCAAATGATAACTGAAACATTACAAATAACAATGTTGGTATTGTGCCGGTTAAACTATCTAATGTAATTCCTTTTAAGAAAAGATTGTTAGGAATACCAATGAATCCATAAAATGAATGTTCACTAAATGCAAATTGATAACCAAAAACCACCCAAATAACACTAAGAATTGAAAAAGAGATTAGTGTTAAAAAAATTGTATTCAAAACATTCTTACGTTTACTTAATCCACCATAAAAAAATGCAACTGCAGGAATACTCATAAGTAAAACTAAAAGACTACAAACAAGAACCCATGCAGTATTACCTGTACTAAAAACATCCATAATATCAAGTTCCAATTATTAAAAATATAGTCAGAATTATATTTCCGGAAGTAATATTCCGATATATTATGATTTAACATACTAAGATATAAATGTTATGAATAATAATAAAACAATTTATTTTTAAGAAATATTAAATATAAGATATTAAAATAAATAGTATTATTATAAAATTTGATAAAATTATCAAATAAAAAAAGTGTTATTATGAAAGACTCGATAAAAGCAAATTTAGTGGTATTTTTAATAATAGCTATTATTTCCTTTGTCATTAGTAGTGCATTTGCTAATGTAACAATTCATGAGGAAAATGATTCATACAAGTTAATTCAAATTGAAAAAGAGAAATTTACTCCCAACCATGTTGATAAAGTTCCTGTTTATACTCCACCAGTAAAATCAAACAACACTACACTTAATAACACAATTTTAGAAAATTATACAAATAACATTTCAAATAAAATCAATAATACTTATAACTCTATAAATGATACAATCAAAAACTACCTGGAGTGACAAAAGATGGGAGAAAAGAAAAAATTTATCAGAGATAGTGTTTACGGAGATATTGAATTATCCTCATTTGAAGTAAAAATCATGGATACGCCTCAATTTCAGCGTTTAAGGAGAATTAAACAGTTAGGTTTAATTAGCTTAATTTATCCTGGAGCTACACATACACGATTTGAACATTCAGTTGGAACAATGAATCTAGGATCTAAATTAGCTAAAAAACTTGAATTAGAAAATGATGAACAAGATTTAATAAGAATATCTGCATTATTACACGATATAGGCCATGGGCCTTTTTCACATGTGTCTGAAGGAGTTCTTTCAGTTAAACATGAAGAACTAACTAAATATGTAATAAAACACACATCTTTAAGGGATTTAGTTGATGAAAAATTTGATGTAAATGAAATTACAGATATTATTACTGGAAAAGGTTATCTTGGACCAATCGTGTCTGGAGAACTTGATGTAGATAGAATGGATTATTTGCTAAGAGATTCTCATAATACTGGAGTAGCTTATGGAATAATCGATTATGAAAGAATTATTTCAAATTTAAAATTAGAAGATGGATTGGTTTTAGATATTAAAGGAGTTCAAGCAGCAGAAGGAGCTCTTGTATCAAGGTATTTCATGTATCCTAGTGTATATCAACACCACACAACACGTATTGTAAACTCAATGTTTCAAAGAAGCCTAAAACAAATATTAAATGAAGGAATTTTAGACGAAAATACATTATACAAGTATGATGAAGCTGATGTTGTTTCAATTATGAGAAGATGTGACAATTCTTATGTGAACGATATTATATCAAGATTAGATAATAGAAATCTTTTAAAAAGAGTCAAAACCATAAGACTAGATAATTTTAAATTCCCTGAAAAAATGTATAAAATTAAAACATCAGAACTTAAAAGAGCTGAAGAAGAAATTAGCGAAGATTTTGGAATTGATAAAGATTATGTATTCATAAATATAGCTGAATATCCCCGCTTTGATGAAATGAAAACGCAAGTTAATAGGGATGGAAAATTATATCCTTTAACTGAAATTTCAAATATTGTAAGTGCATTAAGTAAAGCTAGATTCAATATACCAGATATTAGTGTCTATGTTCCTAAAAAAGATAAAAATAAATTAGATAAACTTAAATTAGAACATTATATTGATTTACCTGAAATTGATAAAGAAAAATTCCATGGAATACATTATGATCAAATTAAACTGTTCTAGGAGATAATATGATAATTGTGGCAATTACAGGAGCTAGTGGAGTGATTTATGGAATAAAATTACTTGAAGCTCTAAAAGAATTAAATATTGAAAGTGGATTAATAATTAGCGATGCAGCAAAAATTGTTATAGAAGATGAAACTGCTTATAAAATTGAAGAAGTAATTAAACTATCCGATAATTACTATGAATTTAATGAATTAACTTCTTCAGTAAATAGTGGATCATTTAAATTTGAAGCATTAGCTATTGTTCCTTGCTCCATGAGAACATTATCATCAATCGCCCATGGCTATGGAAATAATACAATTACAAGAGCAGCAGATGTGTGTTTAAAAGAAAGAAGGAAAACTGTAATTGTTCCACGTGAAACCCCACTTAGAAGTACTCACATACAAAATATGTTAACATTATCACAAGAAGGAGCAGTGATTTTACCTGCAATGCCTGGTTTTTATTCGGATAGTGATACAGTTGATGACCAAATTAATTTTATTGTTGGAAAAATATTAGACTCATTAAAAATTGAAAATAACTTATATAAAAGGTGGCAGTGAATGTTAAGTGATATGGACTTTTATAAATCATGTGATGTTCCAGGACCTACAAAAGAAGCTATTAGAGCTATTATACTCTATAAATCAGAAGTAGGAGAAAATGATAATGTAGTTGATATTGGATGTGGAACTGGAGGAATTACATGTGAATTTTCACAAAGAGCAAATAAAGTAATATCGATAGATACTAATCCTGAAGCAATTGAAGTAACAAAAAAGAACCTTAAAAAATTTTCATTAGGTGATAATGTAACTTTAATTAATGATAAAGGATCCAATGCTTTAAGTGAAATAAAAAACATTGATATAGCTGTTGTTGGAGGAAGTGGTCGGGAACTTGAAAATATTTTAGAAATTATTGATACTAAACTAAATCCAAATGGTCGAATAATTATTACTGCTATTTTAGTTGATACTAAACTAGAAGCTATAAACAAACTAAAAGACCTTGGTTATAATCCTAAAATTATGGAAGTAAATGTTTCAAATGGTAGAATCTTAGACCGCGGCATATTAATGATTAGTGAAAATCCAATAGCTATTATAACTGCTAAAAAGAGAGGTAATTAAATGGAGATTGAAGAATGGAAAATTAAATTTGGAGTTATTTTAATAATAGCCTCAATTGTATTATACGGAATTACAATGACACTATTTCATGGCGAAGAAGCAGTTTTTCACTTTTTTGTAGATATTGCATTTGTACCAATTGAAATTCTAGTTGTTACTTTAATATTAGATAATATAATTGAGAAAAAAGAGAAAGAAGCTCAATTAGAAAAAATTGACATGATTTTAGGAGTATTTTTTTCAGAAATCGGAAATGATTTACTTAGGACATTTTCATCCATTAATGAAGAAAATGATGATTTAATAGTTAAAATCAAAAATATTGACACATGGACTAAAAAAGACTTTAAAAATGCTTATGAAATAATGGAAAAATCTAGACGTAAATTTAAATTATCTATTCCTAATGAAGAAGCACAAGAATTTATTAAAGATTTAAAAGAATTTATGCAAGATAAAAGACTATTTTTAATAGACTTAGTTGAAAATCCAAATTTACTTGAAAAAGCTGAGTTTTCAAATCTTTTACTTGCTTTGTTCCATTTACATGATGAACTTGAACAAAGGACTGAACTAGAAAAAATAGATTCAACAGATTTTAAACATCTTCTTGGAGATATAGACCGGGTTTATGGTACATTAACTTATCAATGGGTTAAATATTTAGAATACTTAAGCAAGAATTACCCATACATGATGTCAATTACTATACGTACTAATCCGTTTGATCCGAACTCAAGTATATATGTAACAGCATGAAAATGAAATCTTGTATTATATTATGTGGAGGACAAAGTCGAAGAATGGGTCAAGATAAAGGATCTATGCTCATTCATGATAAACCGATGATTAAATATGTCCTTTCCACATTAAATTACCAAATAGATGAAGCTATAATTGTTTTAAATGATGAAAATCGTGTTGACAAATATAAAAAATTTATCAATACTAATGATTATAGCTACAAATTAATTTTTAAAACTGATTTAATTAAAGAAAAAGGACCATTAACAGGAATATACACGGGTCTTAAAGAAATTGATGGAAATTACGCTTTAATTTTACCTTGTGACAGCCCATATGTTACAAAAAATTATATTCAAAGTATTTTTAATGAAATTGAAAATAAATATCAAGCTATTGTTCCTTATCATGATGTTAAAAATAAATTAAAAACATCAGAACCTCTTCATTCAATTTATAATAAAAATACCATCCCAATAATTGAAAAATTACTAAAAAATAACAGTTTACATATTAAAGGATTAATAGAAAAAATAGATACAAAATTTATTTTAATTGATAATGAAAAAATATTAAAAAAAGAATTTAGAAATTTAAATCGCCCAAAAGACATTTAAAGCTTTTCAATTAATTCTTTTGTTTTTAAAATAGCTATATTTACCGCATTTGTAATATCTTCTTTAGTTAAAGGCTCAAATCCACCTTTTTGCATGGCACAGATATTACCTTCACTAGTTACACCAATATTTAAACGAGCATCAGCAACTCTTTCTTCAGTTAATGTTGGATCTAAAACTAATTTATCTCCAATTTTAACAAAAGTACACATAGCTACTTCTTTGTTAATAGGCAAATCAAAGAATTCATCATCACTAAGAACAATTTCTTCATCAACTATTTCTGCAACAGGTAATTTCATAGATTTTAATGCAGCCATTACTGCAAGTTCAGATGCATCAAATAAGTTTCCACAATTATCAATAATATGTAAATCAATAAATAACATCCATACATACTTACCTTCTTCAACGCAAAGTTTATCTAAATCAACTAATTCACTTTCACGAATTCCCCTATCAACAACACGTGCAAGTTCAATTGAATCTTCACTTGGTGGTCCTGGTTCAAAAGTAGGATCAGCCATAGGTAACATCTCACAATTAGTCATTAAAACACCCAATTCAGGAGTATCAGGAAACGGACTTCCTAATTGTGGTTTAATACCTACCATAACTTGTGTTTTTCCAAGTTTAACTCTAGCAGAACCTTCAGCTTTAGAAATAACATTAGTTTCAATAATAATATCTCTGTATTCATCAAGTGCTCTTGCATCTTCTCTTTTATCATTCTTAACAAGGTTAGTTATACTTTGTCTTGTAATTTCTGGTATGATATCCATATTGACCACCTATTGTTCTGTAGAATACTTTTTCATTAAAGCTTCTTTTTGAATCTCGCTTATTTTTCTACATCCTTCCATGGCTAATTCAATAGCTTGTGAAAATTCTTCTTCAGATAAATCTCCATCACTTTGAAGTAATGTGATTTCTCCTGTCCTCGGCATAATAGCTATTGGAACATCGGCTTGTCCTTCTTTGTCTTCCACTTCAGATAAATCTAAAACAACAGCATCATTAACTTTACCTGCAGCACACCCTACAACAATATCTTTCATAGGAATACCTGCATCAACTAAAGCAACAGAAGCTGCAGTAATTCCTGCACATCTAGTTCCACCTTCAGCTTCAATTACTTCTATGTAAATATCAATCATTGAACGAGGATAATTTTCTAACATTAATGCTGGTCTTAATGCATCTGCTGTGATTTTAGAAATTTCAGATGACCTTCTATCTGGACCAGGTCTTTTTCTATCATCAACTGAAAATGGAGCCATATTATACCTACATCTAATTACTCCAGTATTTGGTTTGAGTAATCTTCTAATATATGATTCTCTAGGACCATAAACAGCCACTAAAATTTTATTTCCACCAACTTCTAAATAAGCAGATCCATCAGCTCGTTCAAGGACTCCTGCTTCAATTTTGATAGGACGCAACTCATCAAATTCCCTACTATCATGTCTTATCATTTTTGACATCATATCAACCTCTTAAACACTCCAAAAATTAATAATTATTATCTTTATTCATAATTAAATGATCATTAGAACCACTATCATAAGACAGAGATTTGTCTTTATTATTTTTATTTTTTCTTTTAAATTCTTCGATAACTTCATAAAGATTTGGTTTATCTTCTTTTTCTTTAGAATCATCAGAAGATTCGTTTTCTTCTTGTTCTAATTCATCTTTAAAATTTTGAAGTTTCGGTTTTTCTAAAACAAACTCCTCTTCTGCTTCAGGAGTTTCTTCAGGTGGTAATTCACCATCAATAGTTAAATATAATTTATTTTTAATTTTATTAGTTAAACCAGAAGTATGAGCTTCAGCTTCAATTGTATGGATGATATTTTTGGTGAGTTGTTCCATATCTTCTTCACCTTTAACCCAAACAATACCATTTTGACCAACAACTATTTTACAATTAGTTTTATCTTTAATCATGTTGATCATGGAGCCTTTTTTACCAATTAACCTAGGAACTTTAGTTGGAGCAATATCAACCATTATTCCTCCTCTAAATTTACCCATTCCTCTTCCTTTTAAACCGAGCTTAGCCTTTTTGATTTCATCAACTTCGACAACTCTTAAAAATAGCACGTCCCCAACATCAAAAACTTTGTTGAGTTCTTTTTTATCTTTATTAAATACTTCAGAAGCAGGTAAAATTCCAGAATAAGGGGAGTTTATATCAACATCCCACATAGAAAATCTAACATCTTTGATTTTACCAATTACAACATCTCCTTTCTTAGGAACATATTTACTTTTAAATGGAATAACTCTAATTTTTTTATTCCTTAGAGAAACACGCCCCATTAAAGAAGAACAAACTTTACCATCCTCTTTAAAGGTTCCTCTTCCTGAGTAATAATCATCATCCGCTAACACTTGGCCAGGAATAACGAAATTTTTATTTTCTACATATATCATAATAATCCCATTAATTAAAATTAATCATTAAATTGATTTTGTCTCAGCTTCACCATTTGAAATTTCAGCCATTTTAGCAGCAAATGAATCTTGTAGACCACCTGGCATTTCAATAATACCAATCCAAGAACCATCTTGTTGCCATTCTTCATTTAATACTTCGCCAAATGCATGAATTTGAGAATAAGCACTACCTGCTACAGAACCTGGTAATCTAACAGCTACTTTAACTTTTTCAAACCTAATTGGGATAAGTGGTTTAATAGCTTTTAAAGCAGTTTGTACTTGTTGGTCCACAGATGTGAATGGGTCAAATTTTACTTTCGCTTCATCAATTGCATTTTCAATCCTTTGTACAGGATGAGGAAGTCCATTTTGAGGATTAATAGCTTCACGAGATATTTTATTAATAACAAGTTTTCTTTTATCCGCCTGCATATGTCTTTTTTGCTCTGCAGTTAATTGAACAGTTCCTTTTTCAAGAATGATTTTTGAAACTTCTATAGGATCTGTAGTTTCAAAAATCTTATTCATAGATTCATCAGAAGCTTTATCTCCTTTTTTAGAATCCTTAAAAATTTCTTCAACAGCTAAGAGATCTTCAATGGCAACATCACTACTGTCAGGGTTTCGATACTCGGCTGCTAAATCAGCATCAACCAAAATCTCAAAGTGTTCACCACAGTACTCATATTTAGCTATGATAGCCTCATCAACATTCACCATTGAAAACATCCCTTAATTAAATATTATAATTATTCTTCATTTTCTTCTACTTCTTCTTTATCATCTTCTTCTTCAACAATGACTTGATCAATGTATGATTTTACTTCATCTTGAGATAATTTTACATATTTTTCATCATCAATTTTAATAACAGCAATTTCAACATTGTCAGAAGTAGTATCATGATCGGTAGCTTCATTAATAGCAGTGATAGCTAAACAAATTGCATCATCTAAGGATAAATCATCTTCATATTTATCCTCAAAAATATCCATAGCAGCAGATCTTCCTGAACCAATTGCAGTTGCTTTATATTCAATTAATGCACCACTAGGGTCAGTTTCAAATAATCTTGATTTACCTTCATATACTCCACCAATAATTAATGCAGAACCAAATGGTCTTACACCACCATTGTGTGTGTATAATTGTAACATGTCACATAATTTTTTAGATAAACTTTCTACTCTAATAGGTTCACTGTAGGTAATTTTATTAATTTGAGATTCTACCCTTGCCCTTTCTACTAATGCCCTTGCATCTGCTACAAGACCAGAAGTAGCTGCACCTATGTGCTCATCTATTTTAAATATTTTTTCAATAGATGTTGGTTCAACTAACTTAGAAGTAGTTCTTTTATCTACAGCGAGTACAATACCTTCAGAACTTTTTACACCAATAGATGTAGTCCCTCTTTTTACAGCTTCTCTTGCATATTCAACTTGAAAAAGTCTTCCATCTGGGCTAAATACAGTGATTGCCCTATCATATCCAGCATTTTGTAAAGGTTGCATAACATTACCTCACATTCAAATATTTTATAAACAATAATTTAAGTTCGACACCACAAAAATAAAATCATTTTCTCCCGTGAAAATGTATATAATTTTAATTATTTAAAATCTAATTAAATTATTTTTTATTTCTTTTCCATATATCCAATTAATTATATATAAAAATATTATTAATAAAGTTTTCTATTTTAAAATAACAAAAAGTTATTAAATAAATTTAAGTGCTCCATTAATAGTACCGGATAAAGCAATTGTAGTCATTGCTATTTTTTTACCATTGACTTTATTAACTAATGCAATTGAAGAACGAACTTCCTGCTCATATCCTCTTTGACATCTTACAACAGCTTTATAATTATAATAATTTCCAATTTTATTTAATTTAAAGAATCTCATTACCCACAAATTAAAATCAGCAGCATTTAATTCACCACAAAAATGAATACAAGCATTCCAAATAATTGAAACAATTTCATCTTTATTAATTTGTGAATCGATTTTAATATCAACAACAAGATATCTATTATTCTTTCTAAGTGTTGGAGGTAATATTTTAAGCTTCATCATTAACCCTCCTAACACCTTTCAAAATCAAATTTTTTCTATTTTTATTAAATTCCAATATATTTAGCGCACTATTATTACAATTATCAACTTCATCAGAAGTTAAACCTGTTTGAATAAAAAAAGATTTGAAATCTTGTGGTGTGCGTATATCCATGATAGATTCAGCATGAGAAGATAAAATTAAAGGAAACTTAAATTTACGATACAAAGTATAAATATCTTTAAAATTAGATAAAACTTTTGATCTATGGGTCGAATAAGTTTTTAATGCATCCACAAAAGAAATTTCAATAGCCACATTATTTTTAAAAGCTTCTTTAGCTAGTACATGGTTAATACCACTATCATATCTTTTTAAATAAGGTCTTGATAAAATATCTATCTGAATATTCTCTAATGTAGCTCTATTAACTTTTAAATCTCCACCTAAAACTGAAATACAAGAAACTTTATTTCTAAATTTATTAGCAATTTTACGAACTTCACCAACATTATTTGATTTAATTTCTAATGTATAATCAATTTTATCCGAAAATTCCTCTAATAAATCATCTTTATAATGCAATGCATCAGAAAAGTTATTTTGATTATATGAAAAATTTACATGTTCCCATCCATATTTAAAGGCTTCATTAGCTAGTTCTAAATTATCTTCATAACTACTCCCTTTAATATTTAAATCAAAAAACATATTAAAATCTTTAAGTTTTATAATTATTAAATTTTATTAAACTACAACAGTTAAATAAACAAAAATTATTGATAAATAACAATACTTTTGATTTAAATAATATTAATAAGCTAATTTTAAACTAAATAATATCATAATATTTAATTTTAATATAATTAAATCAAAATCGTTTTAAAATATATTAATTTCTAAAATAAGATGATAAAATATTGAATGAAAGAATTATATTGAAAATTTGCAATGTTTCAAGAATTTATTTGGATAAGTAAAATAAAAAAAAGATTTAAATATAATGAACAAGTCTTAACTATTATAAGACTATTAAATTTACAAAATTAATACTTTTATGTAAACATGTGTTATTTCATGTGTTTAAAATACATCTAAAAAGTTGTAAAATATTTTATATAAAAAAAATAGAGTAGATAATATGAAAAGAGAAGGCGATGAACTTTTGAAATTAACCTCATATGTAACTATTTCCAAGTATCGTGAAAAAACATTAAAATCCATTGGTGATGAAGTTAAAATACCTACTGTTATAGCTAAAGATAGTGGTATTAGAACTAATCATATTTCAAAAGTACTAAGCGAATTAAAAAGCAAAGAAATCGTTGAATGTATTAATGAAGAAGCACGTAAAGGAAGATTATATAGACTAACAGATACTGGTAAAGACATTTTAGATAGCATCCAAGAAGGTGATGAATAAATTAATGTTTTTCCAACCCATCCCTAATAAAGTCTAATTCTTCCTTACATATTTCTTGTGATGCAATTTCAAATTTCTTAAATAAATCATTAACTAACAACTTATTTTTTATATTCAATTCTAAACATTCAGCTGTTTCCAATATTATTGAATCATGTTTAGGATGATTTAAATCCCGTTTATATTGTAATTTTATTGAATCTCTTAAATCTTTATTAATATAATTCTCTAAAAATAATATAATTTCATTAGCAAATGAATTGCCTATAACTATCATCTTTTTTAAAGTAATATCTTTCATTTCAATATTTTCAATTAAACTATTAAACGATGCATAATTCTGATAACCATATGGTATAAATCTTCCTTCAACTGTGTGAGCACAATACTCATTCATAACACTAATTTCACCATTAGACAAAAAAAACCAAATGAAACTTTGTAAAACAGATGTTGATTTTACTCCTAAAATCTCACACATCAATTCTTCAATAATTCTAAACAATAAAAAATGAGATAATTCATGAATAATTGTAGCTATTTGAATCGAATCATCAAGACGATCATCATAATAAATAACATTTCCAAAACTAAATCCTCTCTCATAACCCTTTGATTTAGTTTCACAATGAGCAAACAAATTCGCTAATGATAATACTTTTTCTTTAATGGTATTTCCATGAATATCGCTGAATTCTATTCTTTTAAATACATCGTTTAAGATATTATAATAATCGTCATCAAAAATCTCAAAATTAGCTATTAGACTTTTATTATAATCTGTGAATAGTTTATCAAATGAATCAATAGCAACAGGTTTAATTTGCTCTTTACAATAACTACAATGAGTTGCAGTATCTGAATTTAATTTATTACAAAATGGACAAATGTTTTCTATAGCTATTTTATTTCCACAAAAAGTGCAATAGTTATTATCATTGAAATTTAAAGTACCACATATATCACAGGTTTTCATTAAATCACTTACCTAAATAATCCCTTGATATTATTTACAGTATTAAATAATATATTTCTCTTTTCAATAGCCCGTTTTATATTTTTACCACAAGAAATGCAATAATCATCTTTAAAATCAAGAATTTGACCACAACTACAAATAACTCTTGATTTAATAAGTCTCTGAGGATTTAATGGCCTATTACATGATATACAAAAACTATCATTAATATCATTTAATGTGCCACAAACACAACTAATTTTAACATTTTCCTTTTTTAAATCAGCACCACAACCAATACAATAATCGGAAGTTATTTCATTTAAAGTAGAACAAGCACATAATATATTCAGATCATCATTTTTACCACAACTTTTAATTGGACGACCACATTTTGTACAAAACAATGCATTTTTTTCATTTTCTTGTCCGCAAAAACAAAAAACACTCTCATCAAATTCTATATTGAAATTACTATAATTATTATTAAAAGTATGAATTTCATCCTTTTTTAATTGATTACCACAATTTTCACAAAAAGAATTTTCTTTTGAATTAATTGTTCCACAATCACATAAAACATTGTCTAAATAATTTTTATCTCTTTTTGGTTTGAAAAGATTATAAAATCTATTATTTACTCTTTTAGTCCCACACATTGGACAAAAATCATTTGATTTTTCATTTAAAAAACCACATCCACATATTTCATATTTAAAATTTCTTCTAATGTTATTAATATATGGTGAAAAATCAATGTCAAAATTAAAAAAACCAATATTATGAATTGGAATTGTTAAAATATACTCACTATCCATATCATTATAAGAAGTCCGATTACCACAGTTAGGACAGTATGGTTGATTTGGAAGTATTCTTTTACCACAGTTCTTACAAAAGTTTTCTAAAACCATTTCAATCCATTACTAAATTTTAGTCATCTCTTTTATTTCACGAACAATTTCAGATAACACTTCCTCTCCAAGTCCTTCAATATATTTAATAGAACCTGCACATTCATGACCTCCTCCATCAATACCTGCAGAAGGAATCCTTTCAGCCAAAATAGAAACAATATCATTAACATTAAACCCATATTGTTCATTTACTGAATCAGTGGCCCTAAATACACCAAAATCTGGACCATGACCTAATGTTACAATAGCTTTATCTTCACCTAACTTCTTAATTACATCATCATGAACAAAACCACAAGTTTTACCTGGAGCTGGGAATGTAAATTTATGTGCAAATTTCTCAACATCAATCATATTAAAATAAATTCCATTTTCAAATTGTGTTTGTTTAATATTTGGAAGAGCCGCTTTAAGTTGAGTATCAACTCGTTTAAGATATTCATTATATAATGCATTAACCATTTTTTCATGCTTATCTAAATTATCAACAGCTAAAATTGTATCCATTATTCCTCTTCCATTCATGAACCTCAAGAAATAAGCTTCAAAATCAACACATTCAGCTATTTTAGCTAAATCTTCTTTATTAAATCCTTTATCTTTAGCTAATTGCAAGTATTGATATACCTCACCACATTCAGCACGATCCCCTAATGCTGCAACCGCTGGAAGATGTTTTATTAATTCTTTAACAGACGGATTTATAATATGTGCAACTTCACATGCCAACGCTCCTGCAGTTAGTTGAGAGTCTCCACCAACCAGATATGGATTCACATGAGTATCAACATACTCATCTACTGCTACTGTTGCTGAATAAATTTCACCATTTCTTTCATCTTTTGTAATTAATTCTCCAGGATAATGGTGATCAATTACAACAACTTCAATATCATAAATTTTAGCTTGCATTAAAGCTGTAATATCTTCTTCAGTAGATCCATTATCTAAAAGTACGATTAATGGTAATTTCTGACCATGCCTTTCTTGATCTTCAAGAGCAAAAGATAAATCTTTAACAACATCTTCTAGTTCATAAAAAGGAGCTTTACTTGGAGACCTTTTAAAGTAATAATATTGAGCATCATTACTTGGATTTGTCATTTCAATTAATGGAATTATAGCTTTTTCCATAGCAACTCCAGAACAAATACCATCAGCATCATTATGATGTCTAAGTAAAATTGTTCTTCCATCAAGAATAGCTCTTCTAATTTTGCAAGCAGCTTCTCTCATCTTAGGTTTAAGTCTGTTTAAAACATCACTTTTAACTAAAAATTCTACATCTTCAGGTTCAGCTCTTTCATTTAATGCAACATCAATTGCTTTATGTAATCTTATAGAACTTTCTTCAGTAAGTTTTAGTATTGACTGTGACTCAATTTGTGTTTTTCCACCATGCTCGTTAACATCACCTAAAACTTCAATTGCATCCCCAACATTAATATCAGGAAAAGCTCGTTCTCCCGCTTTATCAAATGCAGCAACCCAAGTAACTCCACTTTCATCATTAATTGTAAAAATAGTTGGTCCGGAGGTTTGTTGGATTTGCATAACTTCACCATCAATACGGACTAATTTACCCATATTATTCTCTAAATCACCAATTAAAGTTCTGGAAATATTTTTGGTTAATTTTTTAATTTGATAATTTTTAACATAAGTAGGTGCAAAGTCTATTTTTCTTTCCCTTGGTTTAATAGATGTAATAAATACGATAACTTCATCTCCAACTTTATAATCAGAGACATCTCCCCTCATAAGACCCCAAACATTATTATTTAAAGTAACAAAAGCACCATATTTTTCAACTCTTGTAATTTTACCTTTATATAATTTATCTTTATCCATATCCCTCATTTCACAAATAGGATCTAATATAAATACATCTTTTGTCTCATTTTCTTTAGCTATCCTTGCATCTCGTTTCATTTTATCTTCATCCCTTTTTTTCTTACAATCAAGACATAAATCATGTTTATTATCAATATGCTTTCCACAATCACGACAAATATTTATCTCTCCACTCCCATTACAATGTGGACAATCCTCATAAACTTCAACTTGACCCTTTCCATTACATACTTCACATGGAATATCTTGCTCAGAGCCTAAATCAAATTTAGCTCTTGCATTATTATTAACACCTTTAAAATGATTTCCTACATCAAAAGAATCCTCATAACCAGTTCCGCCGCAAGCATTGCATTCTTTGTAGTCCACAACAATAGAACCTAAACCTTTACATTTTGGACATTTTTCTTTCATTTCATAGCTCCAAACATCATTTAAATAAATTAGGATTTTCACTAACAAGTTGATTTCTCGAATCTTGATATTGTAAAGATTCATTCATATAATCATTAGCTTCTAAAGCATATGTATTACCTGTTGAATTATAATGATCCTCATAATAATTAATAGCCATTGTTAAAGAGTTTATTGCCTTAATTTTTATTTGTACTTCCTTATAAGCAGCATTTATATAACTTTTATGGACATTATTGATATCATTATTAAAATTACTTTTTACATCAGATAATTTTTTTAAGCTACTATTATAATAATTACTTGCTGAAGTAGCTTTATTCATTGCTCCAGTATAATTTTTATTATTAAGTAGTTCTACTGCATCATTATAATCATCATTACCCTTTTCAATATCCTCATTAATACTTGGTATGGATTTGTTTATAGTATCTACAGAACTGTCTAAAAAAATAATTCCGGCAGAAATTAAAAGTAAAACTAAAATAAAAATTACTAATTTAGTATAACTTGACACAATTTAAAAGTATATACAAACATATTATTAAACATTTTTATAAAAAAAGAAAATATTAAGATTTAATTAAATCTTAATTTATTCGCTAGACCAAAGACCATGAAGGTTACATAATTCATATGCAACAATGCCTTCATTGATTTTATCAGAACCAATAGTGAAAGTAGCTTCCGGTGTTTCACCCGGCTTAAAGCATTTAATAAATAATTCACTACCAGCCTCTACAATTACAAATTGAATGAAATGATCTTCATCAGCAGGATGTTGTATTTCACCTATTTTTACAGTAACATTATCCCCATCAATTTCAACAACAGGTTTGTGTTTAGCTGCTTTATCCCCTTCTGTTTGAGCTTCCATTAAAATCATGTGAGAATCACAAGATTCCCCATCACCTTTTACTAAAGGAAGAACAAAACTTCCACATGTATCACATTTAATAATTTTTGCCATATATACATCTCCATATAAAATTATGATTATAGGTTTTATATTAAATGTTTAAATAATTATTGATTCTTATCATAGTAATCTTTAATTGCTGCTTGAAGACCATCAGCCGCCAAATTAGAGCAATGCATCTTAATAGGAGGAAGACCCCCTATCTCTTCAGCAACATCATTTCTAGATATTTTTAAAGCTTCATCCAGTGTTTTTCCAACAGCCATTTCTGTAATCATACTACTAGTTGCAATTGCTGCTCCACAACCAAACGTCTGAAACGTAATATCAGAAATTACATCATCTTTAACTTTAATATAAATTGTCATCAAATCCCCACATGTTGGATTACCAACACTACCTACACCATCAGGATTTTCCATTTTTTTACAATTTCTAGGGTTTGCAAAATGATCCATTACTTTTTCACTATAATCCATAATATCCACTCCTTATTTTCTACCTACAATTCTATTATAATCTAATTTTTGATTCCATAAAGGAGACATTTTTCTTAAAGTCTCAACAGCCCCAGCAATGGCATCTACAAATTCATCAATATCAAATTCATTGGAATTTGGTGAAAGTGAAATTCTTAAAGAACCATGTACGTCTACTGGATCTAAACCTAAAGCAGTCAATACTGGAGACGATTCTAAATTTTTAGATGAACATGCGGATCCAGTTGAAGTTTGGTAACCTTTTGAATCTAAGAGAAGTACTAAAGATTCCCCTTCAATTGCTCTAAATCTGAAATTAATAAGATTTGGTAATCTAATCTCTTTATCTCCATTTAAATAGGATTCAGGAATTTTATCTAAAACTTTTTCAATAATTTCATCACGAATAGCCACTAATTTTTCTTGTTTCTCATTTAAATTATTGTTAGCTAGCTCACAAGCCTTAGCAAATCCAACAATGCCTGGAACATTTTCAGTTCCTGACCTAATTCCTCTTTCTTGACCTCCACCATGAATAAGTGGAACTAATCTAACACCTTTTTTAGTATATAATGCTCCAACACCCATTGGTCCATTTATTTTATGTGAAGATAAAGATAAAAGGTCAACATTTAATTTTTCAACATCAATATCAATTTTTCCAAAACTTTGAACTGCATCACTATGGAAAATAATATTGTTTTCACGAGCTAATTTTCCTATCTCCTCAATTGGTTGAATTGTACCAATTTCATTATTAGCATGCATAATTGTAATTAAAATTGTTTCAGGAGTAATTGCTTCTTTTAAGTCTTCAACTTTAATAACACCATTTTCATAAACTGGCAAATAAGTAACATTAAAATCTAAGGATTCAAGAAAATGTAAAGTCTCCTTAACAGCTGGATGTTCAATTTCAGTAGTAATAATATGATTTCCTTTTGATTTTAATTTAAAAGCTATTCCTTTAATAGCTAAATTATCAGATTCTGATCCACCACTAGTAAAAATTATTTCATCCGTTTTAGCATTAATTGAATCGGCTACTTGTTTTCTAGCTAATTCTAAAGCTTTTTTTGATTCCCGACCAATTGAATAAAGAGTAGATGGATTTCCAAAATTTTCTTTTAAATAAGGTTCCATTGCACTTAAAACTTCTTTGCTAATTTCAGTAGTTGCTGAGTTATCTAAATACAATAATATCATCTCCATAATTTAATAATTAAAAAAATTTATTTAAATTAAATCTAAAGCTTCATTTAAATCATCAATTAAATCTTCAACATCTTCTAAACCTATAGAAAGTCTAATAAAATCTGGTGTTACTCCAGTTGACGCTTGTTCTTCTAGTGTAAGTTGTTGATGAGTAGTGCTTGCTGGATGAATTGCTAAACTTTTAGCATCACCTACATTAGCTAAAAGTGAAAATAATTTTAAGTTATTAATAACCTTTTTACCAGCTTTTTCGCCTCCTTTAACACTAAATCCTATAATACCAGAATAATTTCCTTTTAAGTATTTTTTATTATTTTCATAAGTCGGATGAGATTCTAAACCAGGATAACTTACCCAATTAACTTTAGGGTGAGACTCTAAGAATTTTGCAATTTTAAGTGCATTTTCAGAATGTCTTAAAACTCTTACATTTAAACTTTCAAGACCTTGTAAAAATATAAAGCTATGCGTTGGTGCTTGTGTTGCTCCTAAATCACGTAGTAGTCTTGCCCTTATTCTTAAAGTAAAAGCAATGTTTCCAAGACCTTCCACATCACCAAAAGCCTCCCAAAATACTAATCCATGATAACTTGGGTCTGGTTCAGTGAATTGTGAAAATTTACCATTACCCCAATTGAATTTACCTGAATCTACAATATACCCACCAACTGCAGTTCCATGACCTCCAACATATTTTGTTGCTGAAGCTGCAATTACATCTGCTCCATGAGTTAATGGTTGAACTAAACCAACCCCTAATGTATTATCTACGATTAGTGGAATGTTATTTTTGTGTGCAATTCCAGCTAAACTTTCAAAATCAGGAACATCTAATTTAGGATTTCCAATTGATTCCACATATATGGCTTTAGTTTTATCATCAATTGCATCCTCAAAAGCTTTCAAATCTTGTGAATCAACAAACTTTACCTCCCTTGCTAAATCTTTGAAAGTATAGTTGAATAATTGATATGTCCCACCATAAAGATTATTTGCTGATATGAAATTATCTCCAGGACTGGTAACATTTAGTAATGCATAAAATATTGCCGCAAGACCACTTGCAGTTCCAAGTCCTGAATTTCCTCCTTCAATAGCAGCAATCCTATTTTCAAATACTTCTGTAGTGGGATTAGTAAGCCTTGAATAAATTGAACCAAATTCTTGTAGAGCAAATCTCCTAGCAGCTTCATCAGCATCTTTAAATACGTAAGAACTTGTTTGATAAATTGGAACTGCTTGAGTTCCTGTAAATGGATCTGGTTCTTGCCCCGCACGTACACCTAATGTTGATAATCCGTATTTCTTATTTTGTTCCATTAATAATCACCTAACATTAATTTATTTAAATTACATGCCCATATATTTAAAAACCAGTTTTATTATCAATTAATTGATAAAGTAATTTTGTATTCTTATTATTGAATACAAATAGTCTTCATAATATATATCTTTGTAAAATATAACAATAGTTATTTTTTAAAAAATAAAAATTTTTAATTTGGAGAAAAATTAAAAAAATATAACCATTGTTATATTATTATCATTGTTGAATTTAATATATAAATGTTTAGTAATAAAAAAGAAGAGATAAAAATCTCTTAATCATTTATCTCATAACCTAACTTTTGTAGGTCATCTCTAATTTTATCAGATAAATCATATTGCTTTATAGATCTTAATTCTCCCCTAACTTTTAAAATTAAATCAAATAAATCACAAGAAGAAGATTCAACATCTTTTAAAGTAAAATCAATTCCTAAAATATAAGAAACATCGTCTAAAAATTTTCTAATTGCAACTTTATCATTATTAGATAAATCTTCTTTTTTAGAAGAGCTAATTAACTCAAAAATAGATGCAATAGCCTTTGGAGTATTAAAATCATCATCCATACTTTCAAAAAATTCCTTTTTAGATATTTTTAAAGCTTCCATTTCAGATTCACAAACCCCATCTACATCAAGAAGTTGTGTGTAGAATTTTTTAATTTTTTCTAAACTTTTTTCAGATTGATGAAGTGAATCTTTTGAAAAATCAATTGGACTTCTATAATGAGTTGAAAGAACAAAAAATCTAAATGTGTCAGCTTCATAATTTTCAAGTAAATCACGAATGGTTATAAAGTTATTAAGAGATTTTGACATTTTTTCTCCAGAAACATTTAAAAATCCAGTATGTAACCAAAATTTAACCATTGGAGATTTTCCACTTACTGCTTCCATTTGAGTAATTTCTGCTTCGTGATGTGGGAAAATTAAGTCGAGACCTCCACCATGAACATCATATTGTGGACCAAAATAGTATTCAGTAATAGCAGTATCTTCAATATGCCAACCAGGTCTTCCATCACCCCATGGAGAATTCCAAACTGGTTCATCTACCCCTTCACGTTTTTTCCATAATGCAAAATCATTTTGATTCTTTTTATTAACATCAGCAATATTCCTATGAGATTCTAATTCCTCAATATTGCGATTAGATAATTTTCCAAATTCTGGAAATTTATCAATTTCAAAGTAAACTCCATCTTCACTTTCATAAGCAAAACCTTTATCAATTAATCTTTGAATTTGGTCAATAATTTCATCAATATGATCAGTAGCTCTTGCAAATAAATTAACACTATTAACATTTAATTTATGCATATCTTCAATATAACGTTTTTCAAACTTTTTAGCTATATCTGCAGCAGGGATTCCACTTTCTTTTGATCTTTTAATAATTTTATCATCAATATCAGTAATATTTTGAATATAAAATACTGCATAGCCTTTATAGTCAAGATATCGTTTTATTGTATCAAAAGAAATATAAGTTCTTCCATGCCCAATATGTGCATCATCATAAACAGTAGGACCACAAACAAATAAGTTAACTCTATTTTTATTAATTGTTTTAAATTCCTCTTTATTACGAGTTAAAGTTGAATAAATATCCATAAAAAATAACCTCAAAAAAAGATAGTTATAAAGGCAAGTAAGGGATTTGAACCCCTGTATCATGGTCTGCAGCCACGCACCTGAGCCGCTCGGTCAACTTGCCATGTAAAATAAAAGTATAATAAAATATAGTCATTTGTAGTATATAAAACTTACCATATCGACAATATTTTAATCGACTTCAGAACCCAAACAAGATTGACAATCTTCACCTAAATCGGACTTATCAATACCTAATTGCTCTAAAACATCAGTAGTTTCTACTTTTTTACAAATCTTACAAACTCTAGGAACTAAATCAATTTTAGATGCATTACCTTCATATAAGTCTTTAGCAAATCCATGAATCATTCCTTTAACATTATCTTTTAAACAAATACCACTACCACGTTTATCAGTAATATATTGAGATACTGCCGGCTGAGTTATATCCATAAGTTCAGAAACTTCTTTTTGCTTCATTCCTAATTTTAATAATTCTTTTGCTAGTTCTGAACGAATAGCAGGAATTACATACCATACAATGATTTCACAAGGTGGTTTCATTTTAAATCCTTCTACTTATTCAATAAATCATCTAATTCATCATTATATTCATCAGGCGAACATAATTTGTTTTTATCAAGTAAAATCTTAATACATTCCTCATTCTTCTCAAGATGCTCTGAAAGAGTTTTAATAGCATCTGCAACAGGGTCGGGAAGTTTATTGTGATCAAGATCAACTCTTTTAGTACGTTTATGTTTTCTTTTAACAATTCTTCCTGGAACCCCCACACAAGTAGATTCAGGAGGAACATCTTTAAGTACAACAGCTCCAGTTCCGATTTTAGAATATTCACCAACAGTAATGTTTCCCATTATTTTAGCTCCTGCACCAATAATAGCTCCTTTTTTAATTGTTGGATGTCTTTTAGTTTTTTGAGTACTAGTCCCACCAAGAATAACACCCTGATAAATTAAAACATCGTCTTCAACAATAGCTGTTTCACCAACGACAACACCCATACCGTGATCTATAAATACACATTTACCAAATTTTGCTCCAGGATGAATTTCAATACCTGTAAGAAATCTAGATATAGTTGAAATAACCCTAGCTAATAACTTTAGAGAATGATTCCATAAAAAATGACTAAGTCTATGAATCAATATTGCATAAAATCCAGGATAACACAAAAATATTTCTAATGTATTCCGTGCAGCTGGATCTTTGTCTTTTATAGCCTGTATTTCACTTCTCAACCTGTTAAACATTTATAAACCTCAAAACATTATAACCCTTGCTTCATTAAAACTTTTATAATATCTTGCTTATATATTTTAAGATTTAATCGAATAACCAATCAACAGACAAATATCTTTCTCCATTATCTGGTAAGATTGCGATTATTCTTTTACCTCCATTTTCTTCACGTTTAGCTAATTCTAATGCTGCCCATGTAGCTGCACCAGATGAAATTCCAGCAAAGATTCCTTCTTTTTTAGCTAAATTAACTAATGTTTTACCTGCATCTTCATTAGCTACTGGAATAATCTCATCAATTACACTATCCTCATAAATCGACGGAGTAAATCCTGCACCAATACCCTGAATTTTATGCGGTCCTTTTTCACCTTTAGCTAATGTTTGGGAGTCCTTTGGTTCTACTGCAACAATTTTAACATTAGGCAATTCTTTTTTCAATAGTTTACCTATTCCTGTAATAGTTCCTCCAGTCCCAACACCTGCAACAACAATATCAACATTTCCATCGGTATCTCTTAAAATTTCTTTAGCAGTTGTTTTAGAGTGAATATCAACATTGGCAGGATTGTCAAATTGGTGTAATATTATTCCACCAGGAGTTTTTTTTTCAATTTCATCTGCTTTTTCAATAGCTCCACTCATTCCATCACCACCGGGTGTTAAAACAATTTCAGCCCCAAAAATAGCTAATAATTTTCTTCTTTCAATAGACATTGTTTCAGGCATTATTAAAATTAACCTATAACCCTTAGCTGCTGCTGCAAAACCAAGTCCAATACCCGTATTTCCACTTGTAGGTTCAATAATAACAGAATCCTTATCTAAAAGACCCCTTTTTTCAGCATCTTCAATCATTGAAACAGCTACACGATCTTTGACACTTCCTGTTGGGTTAAATGATTCCATTTTTACATCAACTTCAGCATTTAGATTTCTAGTTAAATTATTTAATCTTACAATAGGAGTGTTTCCAATTGCATCAACCACACTATCAAGCACTCCTCTTTTTAATTCAGGTATATTTACCATATTTGCATCTCCTATTTTTTTCATTAATTTTTAATATAACATGTGTTATACCAATCATATAATACTATCTTATTAGTCATGTAAAATAAATTATTCATTAAAATAATCACAAATATCTGTACAAGGACAAATTTCACATTGAGGTGAAGTTGGTTTGCAGATATTTTGTCCAAATTGAACCATTAAATCATTTAATTTAATCCATAAGTGACGAGGCACAATTTTTGTAAGTTCCCCCTCAGTTTGATCAGGAGTTTTTGTATCAACCAAACCCAGCCTATTTGAAATTCTATGAACATGAGTATCAACTGGAATAGCTGGAAGTTCAAATGCAAATACTAAAACACAATTTGCAGTTTTACGACCTACTCCTGGAAGTTCTACAAGCTCTTCTAAAGTATTTGGAACTTCACCACCATATTGATCTATTAAGATTTGAGAAACTTCTTGAATCCTTCCTGCCTTTACACGATAAAAACCTGCAGGTTTAATTAATTTTTGAACATCCTCAATTGGTGCATCAACAATCTCATAGATATCTTTATATTTGTTAAATAAATTATTTGTAGCTTGGTCTGTATTTTCATCTCTTGTTCTTTGAGATAAAATTGTTCTAACTAAAACTTTATATGGGTCTTTATCTAAAAAGACTCTAATTTTAAAAATACCCTCTAAATATTCAATAAGTTTAACTACTCTTTCTTTTTTATTCATCATATCAACTCTAAATTAAAACCAATTTTTGCCATTGTATCTATGAAATTAGGGAATGATACATCAAATACTTCTCCATTCTTAATTTCAATTTCATTTTTAAGTCCAATTAATGAAAACGCCATAGCTAATCTATGATCCCCATGGGAATCCACAACACCAGAGTTAACTCCACCTGTAATGGACATTCCACCCTCATATTCAACTAATTTACAACCTAATTTTTCAAGTTCACGACAAGTAGTGTCAATCCTATCTGTCTCTTTAACTCTTGTATGTTTAACTCCAGTAATATTAGATGTTCCATTAGCCATTGCGGCAAGAACAGCTACTGTAACTAATAAATCTGGAGCATTTGATAAATCAACATCAACAGCTTTTAAATTACTATCAGATGAAATTTCAACATAGTCATCATATCGATTAATCTCAACACCCATTTTTTCAAGTATATCTAAAATTAATTTATCCCCTTGTTTAGAACTTTTAAATAGGTTTAAAATTTTAGCATTACCTCCACCAATGGCTACACAGGCAAGCAAATATGATGCAGATGAATAATCTCCTTCTACAATATAATCACAAGCCATATAATCTTGTTTTTTAATTACAAACTCATCAATTCTACAACTCTTAAATTCTTTATTACAAGATTCATGTTTTAAATAATATCCCTTTAAAATATTTACCCCAAATTTTTTCATTATATCAATAGTCATATCAACATAAGGCTTTGATTTAAATTCAGGAAGAACAAATAAAGTTACACCCTTGTCTGAAAGTGGTGCTGAGATTATAATTGATGATATGAATTGTGAACTTATACTGCCTAAAATATTAGTATCTCCACCAACATAACCTGGTTTTATTAAAATTGGTGCCTTATCATTATTGTTTAAAGATTTAGTAGTGATTCCTAAAGGTATTAAGGCATCCATTAAAAGACCCATTGGCCTACTTTGTAAGGATTCATCCCCAGTTAAAATAACATCATTATCTGATAAACTAGCTACACTTGTCATTAATCTTAAAGTAGTTCCAGAATTAGCTAAATCAATTGCATGTGTTTTTGAATTATGAAGTTTAGCAGATGTTCCAACAACTTCTAAGTAATCATCATGTTTTGTAATTTTAGCTCCTAAAGCTTTACAAACATCAATAGACGCTTGAGTATCTCCAGAAAAAAGTAAATTATATAATTTTGAAGTACCATTAGCTAAACTAGCTAAAATAATAGCTCTATGAGAATAACTTTTAGATGGTGGTGCTTTTACAATACCTCCAATATTGGAAACATTTTTTACCTTAAGAATCATTTTATCATTTTATTATTTATTAAAAATTAATAAATATAGTTAACTATGACAAGAAAAATCTTAAAAAAATTGTAAAGCAAGCAAAAAAAATATAGTTAAATTAATGTAAAAAAATATTACTATCAAAAAATAGGTGAAACTAGGGATTATTAGATAAAATTGCAGGTCATGCCTATGCATGTGGAGATATAAGTATAATAAACGAATATTTGTTTCCAGACGAAGAAATCATACAATCATTTACATTTTTCAGAGATTCAATTGTTTTAACAACACTTGGAATTTATGTAATTGCTGTACAAGGCTTAACTGATAAAAAAGTTGAAGTTAAATCTTCCATTGAAATTATTAAAACAATTTCTTGAAACTGCTTGATCTCTGATAGATGTAGATACAAAAATAAATGTAGATCACAAAACAGTTATTCTTGTTAAATATGGATATGTGAATGAGCCAACATCATTTAAAGTTCCAAAAACACAAGCAGAAGAATTGTTCATCTTGTAAAAGAACATTATTTAATATAAGAGTAATCCCTACTTTTAATTTTTATTTTTTACCATAAATCATTCCTACATTCTTAATCATCCAAGGTAATTTAATATAACTTGGAATAAACTCGTTATTCTCTGTGTTTGCAATGTAGTGAATTTCTTCAATTCCACTTTGTTTTAATTCTTCACAGAATTCGTTCATATCCCCATAAAGCTTTTTTTGAGAAAATAAATCTTGAAAGCAAAATGAACCTCCTTTTTTAAGAATTCTTAAAGCTTCTCTTACTACGTCCCGTTTGTCCTTAGCACTTCTAACTTCATGGAAAACAAAATTACTTATAGCTGCATCAAAGCTTTCAGATTCAAAATCTAGATTAGCTGCATCCCCTTTTACAAAGTTAGTTCGACTAGAAACTCCTTCTAACATTGCATTATTTTCACATTGTTCCTTTGCAAAACTCCATTCAGTCCCCCAATAATCAATTCCAGTTACTTTTGAATTAGAAAATCTTTTTGCACAACATATGGATAAAGCTCCTGACCCACAACCAATATCTAAAAGCTCACCTTCACCATCCCATTCTAAATGGTTCACAACATCTTGATGAATTTTACCCATCAACCCACCTTTTTCAAAATCTAAAAGATTTCTACATATTTTCATATAAATAGTAAATGCCAAACTTACAACAAATATTATAGCTAAAATAATACTAATCACTTGTATTTTTAAAAATAAGACACTTAAAACCAATAGTATAAAAAAAATCGATGAAAGAACAATAATTGTTTTCATCATAAATGCAGAAACCCAATTTCCATAATCAACCTTATTCAAATTATCACCTTTATTTAATATAATATAAATAAAGCTTATATAAAAATTTAGCTATACCTAATTTTAATAGGGTTAACAATAAAAATTTTGTTTAAATTCACAACCACGATCATTTTTCAATTATGAATAAATATGAAAAAAATGAGTATTTAAACAGTGATAATTATTTTAGAGACGAACCTACTAGCAAACACCGAGGAAAATTCCTACTTTAAATGTATACTACTAACTGCAAAAAATAAAAAGAAATATTTTTTTTATTTGGTAGATAAAATATGATTAGACAAAATTAAAAAAAGTATTAAAGTAATTATCTAATTACTTCAACAATAATATCAAGAGTTTCAGATTGTAATATATCTATTTTTTTACCAGAAGCGCCTACAATATCTTTTTTAATATTCAGCATAGATTCATCAACAATTAGCCCATTTATATCTAATTGACCATTAATGTTTAAATTTTCTGCAATTTCATCAATTGGAGTTGATTTAAGATATCCTATGATTTTACCTGCATCTTTTTTAAATTTAGGTCCAATTTGAGACATTTCCCCTTCGATTTCAATGATTTTTTCATGCACTTCAGGTCTTCCTGTTTTAACAGATAACTCATCAATCTTTAAAGTTCCTAAAATATCTTCATTAAATTCATTAAATACATCAATTAATTTTTCATCAGAAGTATATACATTTACTTCAGCTAATCGGGCATTAAGAGGGATTTTAGAAGCTGATTTAAATCTTCTTACTTCATCAATCAAATCAACAGTTAAATCTCCATTTTCAACAGCTACATCATTCAATAATGATTCATTAACTTCTGGCCATGATTCTTTATGAATTGATGTATCAGAAAAGTGTTGGTAAACTTCTTCTGCAAAGAACGGTACAATTGGAGATAAGAATTTAAGTGAAGTTTCAATTACACATCTAAGAGTGTATTTAGCTGCACGTCTTGACTTATCACCAACATCATCATTGTACAATCTGTATTTAACAGCTTCAATATACTCATCACAGAAATCGTGCCATACAAATTTCTCAATTGAGGATATTGTATCTGCATATTCATAATTAGCAAATGCATTATCTACTTTAATGTTTAATTTGTTTAATTTAGCTAAAATCCATTTATCCATTGCTCCAAATGAATCTTTAGCTTCATCATATGGAACTTCCTCATCAAATATTTGCATGCTAATAAATCTAAATGCATTCCAGAATTTTCTAAGGAATCTATAACCATGCTTAATGTCTTTCCAATCAAACATTACATCAGAACCTGGAACACTATTAGCTGCCCATGTTCTTAGAGAATCTGCACCATACTTAGCAATTACATCTTCCGGACCAATTACATTTCCTCTGGATTTACTCATTTTATATCCATCTTCACCAAATACCATCCCATTTATTACAATATCATCAAATGGCTTTTTACCAGTTAAGGCAAGACATCTAAGAGTTGTATAAAATGCCCATGTACGAATAATATCATGACCTTGTGGACGAATATTAGATGGAAAAATATCTTCAAAACCTTTATTAGGCCAATCTGCAATAGAAAGTGGTGAAACAGATGAATCCATCCATGTATCTAAAACATCTTCTTCTGGAATAAATTCTTCACAACCACATTCACAAGTGTGTTTAGGTTTATCTTGAGTAGGATCTACTGGTAAATCTTCTATTTCAGGTAAAATGATTTTACCACAATCTTTACAGTACCATACTGGAATTGGAGTTGCAAATAACCTTTGTCTTGAAATACACCAGTCCCATTCCATGGAATCTGCCCAATTAATCATACGACTTTTCATATGTTCTGGAACCCAATTCATCTCTTCTGCAGCTTCTTTTGTTTGCTCTATTAATTTATTAACTGCTACAAACCATTGCTTTTTAACAAGAATCTCTATAGGGGTTTTGCATCTCCAACATTGCCCAACATTTTGTTCTACTTTTTCTTGTTTTAAGAGATATTCTTCAGATTTTAAATCTTCAATAGTTTTTATTTTTGCAGTTTGTAAATCTAAACCGTCATATCTTCCAGCAGCAGAGGTTAAATGACCTGTTTCATCAATTGCATCAATAATTTCAAGTCCATGTTTATTTACCCATGTTACATCTGTTTTATCCCCAAAGGTACAAACCATTACAGCACCAGTACCAAACTCAGGATCCACTTCTTCATCAGCAATGATTTTAACTTTTTGATGAGAAAGAGGAACCTCCACATATTTGCCAAGTAAATGAGAATATCTTCCATCATCTGGATGAATTACAAGACCTACACATGCAGACATTAATTCTGGCCTTGTAGTAGCAATTATAATCCCTTTTTCTTTAGGATTTGCTTGTTTACCAGACTCTTTAGAAGTTTTTATATCTTTATAAAAACTTTCAGCTGCAGGTGGAAAATTAACATAGTTTAAATAAGTTTCATTATCACCATATTCTACTTCAGCAAATGCAATAGCTGTTTCACAACGAGGACACCAATTTACAGGGTGAATACCTTGATAAATTAAATCATCATCATACATTTGTAAAAATGAATATTGAGTTCTTTTCATATACTCAGGAGTCATTGTTATAAATTCACGACTCCAATCTTGTGAAAAACCCATAGCTTTCATTTGCTTTTTCATTTTAGCTATATTTTCAGTAGTAAGTTCAATACAGAATTCTCTGAATTTAGCTCTTGAAACATCATTTTTTTTAATATTGTGAGTTTCTTCTACTTTTACTTCGGTAGGAAGTCCATGACAGTCCCATCCTTGAGTGAATAAAACATCCATACCTTTTAATCTTCTGTATCTCGCATTCATATCAATATAAACCCAATTTAAAACATGACCTAAATGAATAGAACCTGTTGGGTAAGGTGGAGGAGTATCAATTACATATCTCGGTCTGGTTCCATCTCCAATAAATTTGTAAACATCACCATCCTGCCACTTTTGCTCCCAAAATTTTTCTTTTTTAATGTCATAGTCCTTAGGAATATTCTCATTTGCCATATATTTTCTCCTAAAATAATTATATAAAAATAATATTACTAAATATGTCATTTATTATTTAAAAAACTAAGCATATAAACATTTTATTAAAATATTAATTTAAACTTATTATTATTCAATTAATACAATGAACAGTTGTCAAAAGTTATTCATAGAAGTTTAAACGAATTATTTAGAAAAAAAAGCTTTTATAACTAAAAAATTAAATTATTATCTATCTATTCATTTTTATTTTTTTCAATCATATTATTGCTTTTCAATTAAACAACTAAAATAAATGTTGTAATAAATTACAAAATTGTAAAAAAAAGTAAAACTTAGATATCTATTAAAATAAAAAGTAAAATTAAATGAGTGTTGGCAGAAATTATTGAGTTTTAATTAATGTTTATTTTTTCTTCTGTTTTTATACTATTTTTTAAATAGTGTTCATTTTCATAATTATATTATTTTTTTCATGTGAATTTAGCTTCTTTTTTAATTTAGTAGTTAAATACTAACTAATTTCCAATGAATATTTGTTATTTTTATTTGTTTAATATATTGTTTGTTAAAAATGTATTATTCTGAATAAAAGTTATTAAAATCTATTTATATCAGAAAATACAAATATATATTTAGTTATAATTAATTTTATGATGTTTAGAATTGAATTATTTGTGTTTTGGTTACTATGATTGTGGATTGTTATATTTTGAATGATTTTAGTAAGAATGATGCGAAAATGGAAGAGGAATTTAAGGTTATGTATTTGGCATCTGTTATTGTGGGATGGTGCTTTTAATTATTTTAAAATCGAACGTAAATTGTCAAATGTAGGTAAACCTCCTTTTAATCTTAAATATATGATAAAACTAATTTTTTTATGGTTGTATAAATAAAATTACCAGTTCAATAGAGTTAGCTTATAATGCTAAGTATAATATATATGTATAAATGGATTTCTAATGGGATTGAACCTAGTGATAGAACAATTAGAGATTATAACTGTTATTACTTCAACAGATTTTATCAATTGATAATGGCTTTTATTCTTATTGTAGCTAATAGGATAGGTTTAACAGATTTTGAACATATTTCAATTGATGGTACAATAAAAAGAGCACATAACTCCGCATTCAATAGTAATTAAAGAAAAGGATATTAGTTTATTAATAAAGCATTATATGGTTGAAAAACTGTCAAAAAATGAAATTAAAAAGCTTAGAGGAAGTGCAAGAAAATTTCTGAATGATAAATCTAAATCAGATGAAGAAAAAGTTGATATTCTTTTTTATTGATGGCTATTTGCTTGATTGTTCTGGTCAAAAATCATTGGCTTTAAACGATTATGATGCTAGATTGATGAAAACTAAGGATAAAGGACAAAAATATCCAAAGTTTTCATATAATGTTCAGTTGGGAACAGATACCGAATCTAAGTTGATTTGTGGAGTTAATGTTGTCCAAAATCCCAACATGATCATTTATCAAATTCCTGTATTTAATGAATCAAATCCTTACCAATTTAAACTTAAAACCTCAAAAAATTAGTGCAGATACAATATATTCAACATTAGCCAACTTGAATTACCTAGATAACTTTAGGCATAACCTGCTCTAATTCCAACATCACAGCAAAATAGAAAAAAATTCTGGAAAATTACCAGAAAATCCATTTGCCATTGATTACTTTGTTTTCGATGAATATAAAAAATGTTTTCATTTGTCCAATGGAAAAAGAATTAACACTCGATGGTGCATACCCTGCACCAATGGAAAAAGGAGGAGGAATATATAAGTTAAATTAGTTTATTCATAATTACAATGAATGTAAAAAAATGCCAATATTCAAAACATTGTTATAACACAAACCATAGAACAATAACGCGATATGTTCATGAAGTTTCCTATAAAGTTGAACGCCTAATGTCTTCAGAAGAAGAAATAGAAGAATATAAAATCACGTTCAAAAACAGTAGAAGCACACAATGGAACTTTTAAAAGAATTTATCATTTATGATGACATTCCATTAAAAGGTTTAGAAAGGGTTCAAAACCTAATATTCACCATAGTATCATCATACAACCTAATAAGATTACATAATTTAATAAAAGAAAATAATATGGATTTTTATTCAATTATTAATTCAATAGAGTTCATATCGTTAACTTAAAATAGAGGTGCTGAAAATGAAAAATATTCAAAATTAAATAATTTCTGCCAACACTCAAATAATCAAAAAAAAATTATGAAATTGAACAAAATTTAATAAAAAAATGTAAACTTAGTAAAAAATGAACAATGATTAAAAACTAATAATTTCTGCCAACACTCTTGGATTGAAAAAAAACGAAAAATAAGAGCTAACAAAATTGAGTCCACCCTTCCTCCATAAAATAATGATATCAGTTAATTATTTATATGATTATCTAGATAATTATTTGTTGTAAAATAGTACTTTTTAAAAATATAAATTGAATTATATATTATATTTAATGTGAATCATGTTTATTTATATTTAATATGATAAAATATTTGGTTTTAGTTATTAAATAATATAATAGTTCTTTTTTTGAATTGGGAGTATTATTTTTTCATATATAAGAAAATCCATTAAAACTATTGAATTAGGGTATATTAAGTAAGAAATAAATGTTATTGCTTAATAAATATATTTATTAATAAGTTTTTTTAGGGTTTTAGGTAAAATAAATGGAGGAATTTTTAAAAATGTTTAAAAATTTTAGTAAAATTTTAATGTTCTTATTGTTTTTTGTATTTTTAACTGTTTCTACAGTTTCAGCAGAAGATAATGTAACTTTGGATATTGATTTAAATGAGGAAAATAGTAACTATTTGGAAATACAAGATATAGATAATGGTATTTTAGGTAATTTTAAGTCGAATAATACTTTAAAAGCCTCATCATCTAATTCTTTTAAAGATTTACAAAACATAATAGACAATGCCCATATTGGAGATACAATAACTTTAAACAAGGACTATACATACACTACAGGTGATTCTCCAATATTCATTGGCAAATCTATAACTATAGATGGGAAAAATCACATAATAGATGGAAAATTAGCAACAAAAATACTTAAAATACGTGAAGAACACGTCACAATAAAAAATATAAAATTCATAAACGCAAAAAGCATCAACAACGACTATGGTAGCGCCATAGATTGGAATGGAGACTACGCTAATTTACAATATTGCTCTTTCAACAACAACCATGCCGACTATGGAGGTGCTATTTCCTTAAGTGGAACTAATGGTAAAATAAGCCACTGTTCTTTTAATAATAATACTGCTAATAGGTATGGTGGTGCTGTTTCTTGGTATGGTGGTAATGGGGTGTTAAGTGGTTGTTCTTTTAATAATAATACTGCCTTTTTTAGTGGTGGTGCTGTTGAATGGAGTGGTGCTAATGGTTTTTTAAGTGGTTGTTCTTTTAATAATAATCATGCTGCCGAGAGTAGTGGTGGTGCTGTTTATTGGGTTGGTGATAATGGTTTTTTAAGTGGTTGTTCTTTTAATAATAATCATGCTGCCGAGAGTAGTGGTGGTGCTGTTTGTTGGTTTGGTGATAATGGTTTTTTAAGTGGTTGTTCTTTTAATAATAATACTGCCCTAAATGATGATGGTGGTGCTGTTTATTGGGTTGGTGATAATGGTTTTTTAAGTGGTTGTTCTTTTAATAATAATCATGCTGCCCAATGGGATGGTGGTGCTGTTTATTGGTTTGGTGCTAAGGGTAAGTTAAGTGGTTGTTCTTTTGTTATATTTCGTTCGAAAAATACTTCTTTTTTAAACATACCTAACTTAATTTATTATAATGGTAAAGATTATGATGTTGATTATTATAATAATGGTGTTAATATTAATAGTGGTAAGTTAAATAATGGTGTTAGTTTTTCAGGTCTAAATAATAATAAATACAATATTACAATGAAATATATGACAGATAATGGGATGATGATTAATTATTTAATAATTACGGGTGATTCTTATTTACATGCTAAAAATATTGCAATGTTCCATAATGACGGAAGTAGCTATGTTTTAAAGTTAACAGATGCCCAGGGAAACCCTATAAAAAATCAAATAATACAAATAACAATTGCAAATAAAAATTATAACATTAAAACCAACGACAAAGGCTATGCCCAACTAAAAATTAAACAAAAAGCAGGAAATTATAAAATAACCACAAAATTTAAAGGCAACAACCAATACAGCCCCACAAAAATCATCAACACACTAAAAATCCTAAAATCACCCATAACACAAAACAAAAACATGGAAATATACTACCTCGGCGGAACATTCAAAGTAAAAATAATAAAAAACAACGGAAAAAACGCAGGACCCGGACACAAAGTCCAATTCACAATCAACGGAAAAACATACACCAAAAAAACAAACAAAGAAGGCTACGCAAGCATAAAAATCACACAAAAACCAAAAACATACAAAATAACCACACAATACAAAAAATACAAAACAACAAACCAAATCAAAATCAAACCACTACTAACAGCAAAAAACATCATAAAGAAAAAAACAAAAATAACACAATTCCAAGCCAAACTCGTAAACAATAAAGGAAAACCACAAAAACAAAAAACAATAACATTCAAAATCAACAAAAAAACCTACAAAGCAAAAACCAACAAAAATGGAATAGCAACAATAAAAATCAAAAACCTACAAAAAGGAAAACACACAATACACACACAATACACCAAATCACAAATAAAAAACACAATACAAATCAAATAAAAAAAATAAGGAGGGAAAAAAACACACCCCTCCTTTCTTTTCCTTTCTTATTTTCATAAACTAACAATTTTATATTTTTTATTAAATAAGAGAATGTTGGCAGATAATTATTTAATTTTGAATATTTTTCATTTATAGTTGTTTACTAAACTTTTATTATAGATAAGTGACAAATAACATTATTATGTCTGGAAAATCCAAAATAAATTTATTTAATAAAATGAGTAAAGAAGAGTTAAACAATGAAATGAGTCAATATGTTGCATTTTATCGTTATTATCAGCGATTAATTGCGATTAAATTTATAACCGAAGGCCATACAATACAAGATGTAGCAAATTTACTTAACATTTCTTACCCGACTGTTCACAGATGGGCTAAATCCTGTGAAATGGATGGATTAGATGGTTTAAAACCATCTTTTGGAGGTGGAAGACCATCAAAATTATCTTATGAACAACAAGTAGAATTAGATAATATCATTGAAAATACTCCCAATTTATCAATGAAAAATGTTCAACAAATAGTTAAAGAAAAATTCAATGTAGAATACAGTTTAAAACAAATAGGAGTCATAGTAAGAAAATTAGGATATAATTATAGCAAAGCATATCCTATTTTTACAAAAACTCCAAAAGATGCTAAAAAACAATTAAAAAAAACTTAGAAAAATTTAATGTAAGTGAAAATGATATAATTATCTTATTTGATGAATCAGCATTCATAAACGAACCTTATAACTCTAAATCATTATATAAAATCTGGGGACAAAACATAAAAAAATTCAGTAAAAATCCATTATAAATTTAAAATAAATGCCACAGGATCTCTAGCAATAAATGGTAATTCAACAATAAACAATTACAAATTCTTCAACAGCTCCAAAAATAGCAATATCTCTATTAGAATTAAGAAAAGCTAATTTGACAAATATTGAGTTTGTTAAATTATTGAATAATATTTTAAAAAATATAAAAATCTCAGATGAAGAAATAGATAAAATTTTAATAGAAAATTCTGAGGATAAAATAAGTTTTAAAGATAAAATTACAAAAACCTTAGAAAAAAATATTCTGATGATTCAACCACAACACATAGCCAGAATCATTGGAAAACATTGCAAAAGAGAATCAATAAAAAAAAATGTGAAAAAAAAGAAGAGAAATATGGAGAAAATATAATCTTAAAAAATTTATTAAAAGAACCATCTACAAAAGAAACTACTCAATGAAAAAAAGAATATGTTTAATTTTAGACAATTTCAGTGCTTCACAAATCTGCATTTATATAAAAAAATAGCTAAAATTCTTAATATTGAGTTAATTAATCTCCCACCTTATTCCCCCACACTTAAATCCTATAGAACAACTATGGAGAATAATGAAAAATATAATTCGCAACGAATACTTAAAATCCAAAGAACATCTAAAAGAACTAGTCAAAAAAACCTTCAATGAAAATATTGAAAACAATAATATTACAACACATTGGTACGAAACATTTATATTAAAAGTTTAGTAACTAACTATAGTACTCTTATTTTTTTTTAAGTTAATGATACGAACTTTACTGAATTAATAGTCGGATGTAAATCCATATTTTTTTTTCTTTAATTAGAATTATATAATCTTATTAGGTTGTATGATGATACAATCATGAATATTAGGTTTTGAACTCTTTTTAAACCTTTTATTGGAATGTCATCATAAATGGCAAATTTTTTTAAATGTGCCATTGTGTGCTTCTACTGTTTTTAAATGTAATTTCTATATTCATTTTATTCCTTCTTCTGAAGACATTAAACATTCAGTTTCATAGGAAACTTCGTGAAGATAGGTAATTCAAGTTTAGCTAACATTGAATATGGATTGTATCTGCACCTAATTATTTGAACTTTAAAGTTTAAATTAGTAAAAGATTTGGATTCATTAAATATACTGGAATTTGATATGATAATCATAATGGGGATTTTAAACAACATTAACAACCACATTAATCCATAAATTAGACTTGAGTATCTCTTCCCAACTGAACAATTTATAATGAATAAATTTTGGAAATATCCTTGTCCTTTTATCATTTAGCTTTCATCAAATATAGCATTCATTATCCACTTTAAAGCCAAAAACTTTTTTTGACCCCCGAACAATCCAAATAAATAACCACCAATAAAAAAAAAGTAATATACAACTTTCTCCTCATCCTGATAATAGATTCATTACATATGATTTCTTTACACTTCACCTAAGCCTTTTGATTTCATTTTTAGACAATTCCTAAACCATATAATGTCCTTATATAAATAATACTAATAATCTTTTTTTTAATCATATTAAATAAAGAGTTATAAGCTCTTTTTATTGCGCCATCAATTGAATATATATGTTCAAAATCAGTTAAAACTTAAAACCTATTAACCACAATAAGAATAAAAGCCATATTATCAAATCGATAAATATTGTTGAAAACAAAAATTTTATAATCCCATAACTGTCCTACCCACTAGCTTCAATTCCCATTATAAACAATATTTGATTACAAAACAATTATAAACCTAGAATTTTATAAAGCTAACTCCACAAAACCAGTAATTTTATTAATACTACCATAAATTAGTTTTATCATACTTTTAAGTATTAAAATGAGGTTTATCCACATTTGAGGTTACACGTTCAATTTTAAAGTAATCAAAAGTACCATCCCACAATAACCGAAGCCAAATACATAACTTTAAATTCTTCTTTCATTTTCACATCATCCTTTTACTAAAAATCATTTCAAAATATAGCAATTCACAACCATAATAACCAAAACACAAAAAATTCAATTCAAACAATCATTAAATCAATTATAAATACATATATTCTAATATAAATAGAATTTAATAACTTTAATTAAAAATAATAAATTATTAACAAGCAATATAACAAACCAAAAAAACAATAAAAAATAACTGAAAATATATTTGAATTTAACTATTAAATTAAAAAAAGAAGCGAAATCGCATGAAAAAAAATAATAAAATATGAAAATGAACATTAATTAAAACTCAATAATTTCTGCCAACATTCATTAAGTAAAATAGTAAAAAATTTATTTATCAACTAACAAATTGACAGTCACGAATTAGTAATCTTATTATATAAAAAAAATTAATAAATAGTAATGTTATCAATGGAAAAGGACTGTATATAATGAATTTATTGTGGTTTTATGTAGCAATTGTATTAGCTATAAGTGACCTACTACACACGCAATTAATGTGGAAAGTCTTAAATAGCTTTTACATAATCTTAGGTGGTCTTATTGACAAATCTGTTCATTCTAGATGGCAAACATGGATTATTCACGAGCTAATGGAAGCAGGATTTCATTTTATTATATTGTCAATAGTTTTTTTATCACCACAAATAGGTATCCTTGCAGCTCTAATTCATTTTATAATTGATATAAGTCATACAATTCTAATTAGCCATATGGGTGAATTAGAACACAGAGCTTTACATTTTTTAATTGAATCCGCATTTTTTATTGCAATATACGGATTATAATAGGAGTATAAATAAATGCCAGTTATTACATTCAAATATCAAGATTTAAAAGATTTAGGAATAAATATTAAAAAAGATGAATTAATAGACACTCTCCCCATGATGAGTAGTGATATTGAAGATTTTGATGATGAAGAAATTAAAGTAGAATTCTTCCCTAACCGTCCAGATAATTTATCTGTTGAAGGAGTAGCTAGATCTTTTAAGGGTTTTATTGGCCAAGAAATTGGTCTTCCAAATTATGAAGTAACACCATCTGGAGAATTTGTAGTTGTTGATGAACAAGTAGCTAAAATTAGGCCCTATATTGCTTTTGCGAAAATTGAAGGGGTTGATTTTAAAGGAGATAAACTCAAGTACATTATGGATTTTCAAGAAAATCTCCATTGGGTTATTGGAAGAGATAGAAAAAAAGTAGCTATTGGTATTCACAATGCAGATGTTGTTAATGCTCCATATAAATACATTGCAACTGCTAAAGATGAAAATGAATTTATTCCTCTTGAAAAATCATCTACTATGACGCCTTATGAAATCTTAACTAAACATGAAAAAGGTGTTGATTATGCTCATCTAATTGAAGATTTCGATAAGTATCCTTTAATTTTAGATAAAGATAACCAAATTCTTTCAATGCCTCCCATTATTAATGGAGAACTTACTAAACTTAAAGAAGATACTGCAAATATTATTGTTGATGTGACTGGAACCGATGAAAAAGCTGTTAATCAAACTTTAAATATTATTTGTTCCTCATTTGCAGAAGTTGGAGGGAAAATTAAAAGTATGGAAGTTAGATATGTTGATAAAAGTATTGTTAGTCCAGATTTATCTCCTCAAATTAAAAATGTTCATGTTGATGTTACTAATAAATTAATTGGTGGAACAGATTTAAATGCAGAAGAGATTCATAAATTATTACTTAAAACTCGTTTTGATGCTGAAATTATTAATGAAAACGAATTAAAAGTATTTATTCCATCTTATAGAATTGATATTTTACACGAAGTTGATATTGTTGAAAATATTGCTGTTCAATATAGAATTAATAATGTTGTAGCGAAACTTCCAAATGTAAATACAGTAGCTCATGAAAATGACTGGATTAAATCAGAAAATACCATTCGTGAAGTAATGATTGGATTAGGTTTTCAAGAAATTATGAGTTTAATGCTTACTAATGAAAAAGCTCACTATACAAATATGTTACAAAAAGAAGAAGACCACGTTCAAGTATCAAGACCTATTACAATTGATCGGACTATGATTCGTACTAGTTTAATTAACAGTTTAATGGAATTTTTAGAAGATAACAAGCATGAAGATTTACCTCAAAAAATATTTGAAATTGGAGATGTTTTATATCTTGATGAAAGTAAAGAAAATAAGGTTAGAACTTCTAAAAAACTAGCTGGGTTAATCTGTCATTCTACTGCAAATTTCACTGAAATTAAATCCGTTGTAACAAGTACTGTTTCTAATCTAGGCTACTCTATGGAAATTTCTGATAGTGAAAATCCATCATTTATTTCAGGCCGAGCTAGTGATTTAAAAGGAGATTCTAAAAATAGTTCAATTAGAGGATTCTTTGGTGAAATTTCACCAGAAGTAATTAGTAATTTTAACTTAGAATATCCTGTTATTGCTTTTGAAATTGAATTTATTTCTTAATTAAATTCAATACCCTAATTTTTTCATTTGAGTAATATGTGATGTGTCATTTGAAAAGGTCGATTTCAAAACTATCACCAAAATTAAGATAGCTAATACTAAAAGTAGTTTTTTCATTTTTCACCCATAAATGTTAAATCGACTATTCGATTATTTCGTGGCCCATCAAGTTCAACAAAAAATACTGATTGCCAAATTCCAAGGTCGAGTTTAGAATTTTTAATGGGAATTGTTTCACTTGATGATAAAATAAATGACTTTAAATGAGATTTCGCATTATTATCAATCATATCATGTTCATAAGAATAATTATCTGAAATCATATCATTTAAAATTAATTCTAAATCTCTTAAAAGACCTTCCTCATTTTCATTTACTAAAATAGCAGAAGTAGAATGTTTTGAAAAGATATTAACAATACCATCTTTGATAAGTATTTTTTCTGTAATTTGAGAAGTAATATCAATAATTTCAAAATTTTTATTTGAATTGATCTTTAAAGAATCATTTTTAACTATCATCGCTAATAACATTGTTAGAACTAGTATAAATAAAAAAAATAGGATTAGTCGTTATTGCCCACGCCTATATCCAAATATAAATAAAATCATTAAAAATACCATAATCAGTACAACAATGCCCGAAGTTTCTGTAAGTGATTTTGATATTTTACTTTCAGGAACAACTTCATAAGCTTTTCCTTCTTTTGATTCATCTCCATTGGCATTAGAATCACCATTGGAGATTGTATTTTGCCCATTATCAGAATAATCATTTGAATATATATCTGAACTATTAGATCCATATTTTTTAGATGAACTATTAGAATTAGAAATATGATTATTTGGTGAATTTGAATCACCATTTCCTTGTTTAGATGATCTATTAGTATTAAAAGATCCTGAATTTGTTGTATCTGGCTTTTTATTATTTGCATTATTATTATCTTTTTCACCAGTTGCTTTATATTTATATTTTACAAATTTTCCTCCAATTTCAACTTCAACATCATATTCTTTATTTGAATCTAATTTTGCATCGATAATTGCTCTACCATTGACAAATTTAGCAGTGTATTGCTTTCCATCAACATTTACTTTAGTATCAAATGTAGCAAATTCTTTTACTTCATTTCCATTAGTATCATACATTTGAAGACCAATTCCATTTTTTACAGAGATTGTATCTAATTTCATAATACCTGCAAGAAGCATAGGACAAACGAATGTATTTGAATCATCAGTGGAATCAAACCAATTATCACCTAATTTGAAAACTGGTAATTCTGGATTATTTTTAGCTTGATACTGCTCATTATGTGTTAAAACATTATATTTGACTTGTAATCTAGCAGCTGAACCTTCTTTTGCTGTTTTAAAATCAGCTCCAAATAATAATCCATTACCACTTTCATAGCCTCCCAATTCACAATTAGGATCACGACGATTTGAGGTAAATGTATTAGCATTAATAATATCATATTTTGAGTTAGAATCAATGTAAATACCATTAGTATTTTCATAAACATTATTATGTTTAATAGAATTAGATGAAGACTCATTATACATTGAAATTCCATTGAATCTATTATGATGAATGATATTATATGAAATATTGTTATTATCAATGTTAGAAGTCTCTATTCCAGATCTTCCATTATATGATATTTTATTATTGTAAAATAAACTGTTTTTTACATTTTGAAGTTGAACACCATTTTTAATAGCCTTAGAAATATCATTATAAGTTAAACCAACATTATGAGAATTCCTAATTAAAATACTATTAGCTCCACCAGTAATTATATTGTTTTTAATTATAGTATTATCAGAAGAATTTAAAACAATTCCATAGTCAGCAGAATTAGCTACAATAGTAATTCCAGATAAAAGGCTTCCTTTACTATTAGGTGTAAAGTAAAATCCAAATGTTTTATTTATTCTTAAATTTTTAATGTCAAAAGAAACATGAATATTACTATTAACCTTTGATATAATGTTTAATTTTTTATCTACAACTAAAGATATGTTTTTATATTCCTTACTTTTAAATTCGATTGTATCTCCATCATTTGCACTATCAAACACTTTTTGAATGTCCTCATTAGATAAATCACTTGTAACTTGATAATCAGATGTAATTTTATCCTCAACTGCATTCACAGATGAAATAACGAATAGTCCAATAAAACATATGAAAAAAAGGCAAAAAACTTTTTTATCCATATACAAATCATCTCATTTACTATTTTAATCAATTAGCAAGCATATCTTATCGAAGTGATATAATATACTTATTGATTAATATTTATTATTTTTATTGTTAACTAATATAAATCTTTTTAAAATCTAATTAAAAGAAAATAATTCAATTATTAAATTAGTTTAAATATAAAAAAATACAAAATATAAATTATTACTTATCGATTAAATTAATAAGTAATATAAAAAAATAATTAATAAGATGATTAAAATGAAAAATAAAGGTTTTATTTTAGCTATTTTTTTAATTTTTATTGTTTTTTTAAGTTTATCTAATGTATATGCAGATGATATATCTAATAATAATTTAACTACTAGTGATAATTTAGAAATTCAAAAAAGTCAAGATATAGCTAGTATAAGTCAAAATAATGAAAATAACAAATTATCTTCATCTTATGATATTACTATTGGTTCAGATAGTGCGACTATCCAAAATACAATTAACGCTATGGAAGATGGAGATACTTTAAACTTTGAAGCTGGTGAATATAGAGATATTTGTATTTATGTAAACAAAAGTATTACAATAAATGGTAATGGAGCAACATTAATAGGTTATAATACACCTTCACAAAATAACACTCCCAGTATTATTTATAACAAAACAAGTGACAATGGTTATGGAATAAGCAACTTTGCAACACTATACATATTAGGAAACTCTAAAAATACAACAAATAATGTGATTATTACTGGTTTAACAATTGTTGGACAAAATACTGCTTATGGCAATGCTGCTGTTTATTCAGAGTACTGTAATAATTTGAATTTTTCAAATAATGTTATTAAAGGTTCCTCTTGGGGACTTTACTATCGTTTTTGTCATGATGGAACTATTGGTAATAATTTAATCCAAGACCAATCTACAACAGGTATCTTAAACTTTGGATCTGCTAGAAGTATTATTGTAAATAACACAATTAAAAATTCTAAAAATCATGGAATCGATGTGAGACATGGAACAGGACCAAATGTTAAAGTTATTAACAATACAATAATTGCTTCAAAAGAAGGAATCTATCTAATGCATTCTAAAGGACATTATGTAAGTGGAAATAAATTAATTAACAACACAATAAGTTCTATAAGTTGTTATGGTTCATCATTAATTACTTTAGTTAACAATACATTAATTAAATCTAGAATAGGTATTCTATTAGGTGGAGGATACTCAAATATTACTGTTGGTAAAAATGATTTTAGTTTAGATAACTTACCTTATCCTCCAACATTTGTATACTATGTAGCTGAAGCAAAAAGTGATTATCAATCAGCAACTGAAATTGTTGGAACCTACTCTGACAGTTCCACTTATGAAAACACCTACACCCAAACAGTAAATATTGCAACACCAAAAATGATTTCTATTGATTATACTGTAATTTTAAACCAAAATGGAAACATATACAACGTAACTAATGGAATGACAAGTGCTCAAATCCAAGGGTTAATTGACTCTATGCATAATGGAGATACTTTATCCTTTGAAAGAAATGCAATATTTAGAAATATTTCAATTTATACAGATAAAAATATTAAGATAATAGGAAATAACGCAACATTAATCGGATATGACAATGTTAACATGACTAATGTTCCTGAAAAAATTAGAAAAACTACTGAAGAAGGAGGATATGCTCTTTCTGAACGTGCTGTACTATATATTCTTAATAACACAAATGTAGTTGTAAGTAACTTAAATATTATTGCTAAATATCTTGGTTATAATACATCTAAAGTTAATGTAAAAACTGATGAATATAAAACTGCAGGAATCCGTACACAAAAAAGCACAAATATTACAATTACGAATGTTGATATTAAAGGAGCATCCTGGGGTATTTATTTAGAATATAGTGGAAATGCATTAATTTCTAATAATAAAATCCATGATGTATATACAACTGGAATTTTAAACTTTAGAACTCCTAACAGTCTTATCGCAAACAACACCATTACAAATGCTATTAACCATGGTATTGATGTGAGACATGGAACCGGACCAAATGTAACTGTATTTAACAATACTATAATTGGTGCTAAAGAAGGAATCTATCTAATGCACTCAAAAGGTCATAGTGTATATAACAATACTATTATTAACTCTAAAATTAGCGGAATTACCGCTTATGGATCTGGAAATGAAGTAATATTTAATAATACAATTACAGGAGTTAGAATAGCTATTTTATTAGGTGGTAACTATTACAATGTAACAATTGGAAAAAACAACTACAGCTTAGATTCACTACCATTTCCACCAACCTTTGCAACATACATCGCAAAAGCAGAAAATAAGTATCAAAGCGAAGATAATGTGATTAGAACCTACAGTGATAAAGAATCTGTAAAAATTATAGCTAATAATATTACAACTACATCAAAAACTGGTGAATTTAGTGTAATATTAACTGATATGGATGGAAAAGCTATTAAAATGCAAAATATTACTTTTACTGTAAATAATAAAAACTACACTACAAAAACAGACGAAAATGGAACTGCAAAAATCAATTATAATGTAAATGATGGTATAAATACCGTAAGTATAATTTATTCTGGAAATGACAACTATGCAAGTGCTACTCAAAACTATACCATTACAGTTAATAGGATAACTAGCAAAATTACAATTCCTAAATCCATAAATGTTTACCTTACAAAAGCTGTTTCAGGATATAATTATAAAATTATCCTTAAGGATGCATTTGGAAAAGTTTTAGCAAATAAAACTCTTACAGTTACCTACAACAGTAAAACTTACAACATTAAAACAAATGATAAAGGTGTAGCTACTATTAAAGCTGTAAAAAGCTTAGGCAGTAAAAAAATTAGCATTAAATTTGCAGGAGATACTACTTACAAATCAACAATTGCAACAGGAACAATTAAAGTAATTAAAGAAAAATCTGTTTTAAAAGTACCTAAAAAGACTTTTAAAGCAAAAGCAAAAAGTAAAAAAATCAAAATTACTTTAAAAAGTAAATCTGGAAAAGCTATTAAAAATGCTAGAATTACCTTAAAAGTTAAAGGAAAAACTTATAAAGCTAAAACTGATTCTAAAGGGATAGCTACTGTGAAACTTAAATTAACTAAAAAAGGAATTTTTAAAGCTACCACCAAGTTTAGTGGAAATAAATACTACAATGGAGTATCTCTAAAATCAAAAATAATTATTAAAAAATAGAAGAGAATAATCTCTTCTTAAACCTTTTTTTAAAATAAAGTCCTTCTTTTACTAATCGCAGTATATACAATAAATATTCCAATTAAAATCAAGACTATTTGTGGAAATATTGCAAATACAATAGCTGGAATTATAGACAGCTCAGCTAAAAGCCATAAAACACCATAAATTATTATTAAAGCACCAAATAAAATAAGTATTTTATAAAAAAGATCCTTAAGTTCGTATGGAAACATTCCATTTGGAATTGGCATTAAATCACCTACAATTCATAAGTACCATTATCAGTACCAATTATTACCTTATCAACCATTTGGGAGAAAATTCCATTTTCAACAACGCCAGGAATTGAATTTAAATCAATTTCTAAGTGAGATGGACTTTCAATTTCGCTAAATTTAGCATCAATTAAAAAATTACCATTATCAGTTATTACAGGACCATCTTTACGGATAGCCATCCTTATATTGCAAATAGCACCCATGTCTTCTAAAGTTTGAATAACCATTCGTGATGCATCAGGTAATACTTCAACAGGTACTGGAAAATCACCTAAAGATTTTTTAACTTTAGATTCATCAACGATTACAATAAAATTCTCCGCTGCATAATCAACGATTTTTTCTTTAGTATGGGCTGCTCCTCCACCCTTAATAAGATTAAATTCCACATCTACCTCATCAGCCCCATCAACAGACAAATTAATATCATGTTCTTCTAAAGTAGTAATTGGAATATTCCATTTTTTAGCTATTAATAAAGATTGAAAAGATGTTGGAATTCCCAATACTTTAATTCCTTCATCACGAATCCTCATACCTACCTTTTCAATGAAATAATGAGTAGTTGATCCAGTTCCCAGACCTAAAACCATTCCATCTTCAACATATTCTGCAGCTTTATAGCCTGCATTTTTTTTACTAGAATCATTTTTACTAGCATCTTTCATAAAAACACCTAAACAACAAATCCTAAACTAAGTTTATTAAGTTTATACCCTTTAATACATTCCCCATCATGCTTTCCATTATTTTTAATTACAATACATTTATCATTTTCAACTAATCCTTCTGGAAAACAAAAATCATGGAATTCACAATATTCATCACAATCTAAAGGATTATATGTAAAAGTTGAACCCTCAAAAATATTTTTAGAGTTAGTTAATATATTAATATTAGCTAATTCAACAACAACCGGTACCACCTTATTTTCATCATGTATGGGGCATTTTTGTTCATTATCCCGAACTTCCATTACAACATATTTTCTATTTTCTTCTAAATTATCTACACATGATGGTTTAAATCTACAACTTTCACATTCACTAGCAGGACCTTTAAAAACAAACTCTAAACCTTCATTAGCTAAAGATTTACCAATTAAAGTAATCATCTAAATCACCTCTGTTTTATAAGCCAGTTCATATGCTGCTTCACGAGAAATTCCATTATCCCCTAAAATTGTATATCTTTCAGGTCTTATTTCATTAGCCATTACTAAAGCTTCAATTATATCCTCTTCAGCGATTCCTATTTGTTTTGCATTTATAGGAGCTCCAACTGCCTTTATAGAATCTCTAATAAATTTCCAATCTCCCCCATATAAATACATCATTAATATTGTTCCAATTCCACATTGTTCACCATGTAAAGCTGGTTTATCCAATATTTTATCTAATGCATGTGAAAACATGTGTTCAGAACCACTAGCTGGACGACTAGAACCTGCAATACTAATAGCCATACCACTACTAAATAATGTTTTCATGACAATCCGAGCACTAGCTTCAAGACCTGCTTTAATATTATCCACATTATCAGTAATCATATTTGCAGACATTAAAGATAATGCAGCTGCAGATTCACTAAATGACTCATGTTTAAGTCTATGAGCTAATTCCCAATCCTTAACAGCAGTGAAATTTGAAATTAAATCGGCACATCCTGCAGACAATAATCTAAATGGAGAGTTTGCAATAATATTAGTGTCTGCAATAACAGCTATTGGTGCATGTGCTTTAGCTGATGTGAAAGTAGTTGAATCTTTTATAGAAGCCAAAGGAGATGCAATACCGTCATGAGAAGCAGTTGTAGGCATTGAAACAAAATAAACCCCCTTATTGCATGAAGAAAGTTTAGCTACATCAATAACTTTTCCTCCACCAACGCCTAAAATTGTAGTTTCAGGAGTCACTAATTCTTCAACTTCTTCAATTGAATCATAAGAAGCATCATCAACAATTTTAACTTCACTCTGAATATCTGCCTTTTCTAATGAATTTATTACTTGTTTTGCTCCAATATCATAAGTATTAGGTCCTGTGACAATTAAAACCTTTTTATCTAAATGGAGCGATTTACAAATTTCTCCTGTCTCATCAATAATACCTGGATCAATGTAAACTTCACGAGGCATTTGTATTTTCCTATTACTCATAAAAATCGCCTGAAAAAATAATATAAATATTATATTTGTGCTTAATAATTATAAATAACTTTCTTTCAATTTAAATTTCTATATACTAATATAATTTATTTAAATAACACTGTTATATTATTCGTGAATAAAAACAAACAAAGTTAGAAGATCCATATAAAAAAAATATTTTTGTGTAATTCAATACACAAAATAAAACTATAAGATTATAATATTACTTTTTACTTCTTCTTATTAAAGGAATTGAAATAAGGACAGATAAAACAAGTAAGAGTATTGGATTACCTGTATTATTAGGATTCATTGAAGAAACTTTTTTAATAGTTTTGTTGTTTTCAACATTTGGTTTTTCTGGTACCTGTGGATTCACAGGAGGGTCAACAGGAGGCTCTACTGGAGGCTCTACTGGAGGATCAACAGGAGGTTCTACTGGAGGTTCTTTTGGAACATAAACAGTGGCATTTGCAGTTTTATTCCCAACAAAAACCTTGTTAACTAACTTACCATATTTATTAACAGTAGCATTAACATGAAGAACAGTATTTCCACCTTTAGTGATATTTATAATCCAAGTAATAGTACGAGAACTAGCATTATAAACACCACCGTCAGAAGCACCTTTGAAAACTAAACCCTCACCTAAAACATCTCTAACAAGAAGATTTATCAAGTTAACATCGGGATTAAGATTAAAAATAGTAATTGTATAACCAACCTTATCATTAAAGCTAGGATTTGTAACATTTACTGTTTTTGTTACATTAGTATTTGGAACATTAACAGTGACATTTGCAGTTTTATTGAAAACATTAACAGTATTGTTAATTTTACCAAATTTTCCAATTGTTGCATTAACAAAAAGGTTAATTTCACCATCTGCAGGAATATTTAGAATCCAAGTAATTGTATTTGTTGTATTGTTATACAACCCATTATGAGAAGCACCTTTAAAAATTAATCCTTCACTTAAAGTATCAATAACTAAAACATCAACAACAAGTGTTGTTTTATTAGTGTTTTTTACTGTTATAGTATAAGATACTGTGGTATTAAAATCAGGATTTGTAATATTTACTTTTTTAGTTACATTAATTGGTGGTTCATCAGTTATATTTGACTCATTAAATGTGAATACTATCAAATCTTGGTGAACATCATTTGAGAATTGATAAAAATTATATGTTAAGTATTTCTTTGTTAGCCAATTAATCGAACCTTTTGCATTTACATCTGGATACCTGATCCCTCTTTCATATTCATCTAAAGTTTGTTTAATCAATCTATGAGATGAATAAGATTCATTAAATGGAGAAGGTACTAATGAACATCCACTTGATATGAAATGCAGTACATTCTTGAAGAGATCTTTGCTAATTTTACCATCAAGAACTCTTTGATAATTTTGAACTATAAAAATTTTTAAAAGTTCTCCAATAGGTTTACCACGGAAATATCCTCCAGAACCAATTAATTTATTTGTACCAGTCTCAATTATAGGATTGTTAGCAATATTCAGAATTCCTGGTTGTAAACAATAACTTACAGGATTAGTTAAATTTTTGATACTAATCTTTTTACCATCGGTATTATTAATGACCTCCACAATATCAACTGAAGGAAAAGTTATATCATTAAAAATATCAGGATATTCTTTTGCATGATTATTTGAAATAGTAGAATTTATTATATTTGCTTTTAAAAGAGGGCAATATATGCCTCCACCAATCGTTAAACCAGTTTCATTATAAGCAGAATTATTTGAAATAAGAGTATTTATAATTGTAACTCTTTGGTCTGACCAAATTGCTCCTCCTCTTAGCATTGCTTTATTTCCTGTAAGAACAGAATTATTTAAAACAATTTCTCCACCACCAAATGCAGTGAAAACCCCTCCAGAAGTTCCATAACTTCCAGGATCACCATTTTTATACGGAGCAGAATTATTTATAAATTCTACATGGTCACCATAATAAGAACCTAAATCATTATCTCCTCTAATATAAATAGCACCACCAGAATAACGTGCACCATTATTAACATATCTAGAACTTTTATCAAAAATTCTAGAGACATCATTAAAGATTACACCTCCAGTATAATCGCCTTTATTATTAATAAAAGTATTATTATAAAGATACATGTCAGAAAGAGAAATATAAATTACTCCCCCTAAGTTACTACCATGGTTTGAATCAAAAATAGTGTTATTTATATACACATAAGACCTATTTTTATATGCATCGTTTTGGAAGTTTATCGCACTACCTTGAACACCAGCATTATTTCTAAATATTGAGTCAGTTATAGTGAGAGTACCCCCACCCTGCAAATTAAGACACATGTAAGTACTTCTTTCAAACAAGCAATTGTTAATTGTTATATTTGGGTTTTTACTTGATTCTACAGCCATATTAAAATTCTTAAAATTTAAAGAATTTAAAACCAAATTTTTATTATCCACAACAGAAAATACATATGAATTTAAATGCTTTATGTTAACAACGTCATTATTATAGGCAGTAATATTTAAAGATTTACTAATCCTTTCAGATATTGAATAATTACCTGCTTTCATTTTAATAGAATCACCATCTTCAGAAATATTAATGGCTCTTTTAAAACTACAAGGATTATCTAAATCTGTACCATTTAAATCATCTGAACCATCAGATGATACATATATTTCTTTAGCACTAACAGCAAATAAACATGATAATGTTATTAACATGATAAGACTTACTATTAATACTGTTTTATATATTTTAAATTTAATAATTACATCATCCTATTCATTATTTTTATCATTTCCACTTAAATTACCACTATATCAATAGATACTGTATTAATCATAGAAAAAATAGCAGCTTAAACGAAATGATACATAACCATCAAAAAAATAAAATTAACGGTTAAGTTTTTTGTGAAGCTAATATGCCATTATTAAGTAACAATATAAAAAGCTCCATATAGTTTTATACTTTACAAACAATAAAAACGTTTCGATTTTTAGTAACAAAGAAATTATATGTAATAATAAATCTATCTGATGAAGAAAAAGTTGATATTCTTTTTTATTGGCGGCTATTTGCTTGGATTGTTCCAAGTTAAAAATCTTTGGCTTTAAATAGATAATGAATGCTATATTTGATGAAAACTAAATGATAAAATGACAAAGATATTCCAAAATTATTCATTATAAATGTTCAGTTGGGAACAGATACCAAAATCTAAGTTATGGATTAATGTGGTTGTTAATGTAGTTCAAAATCCCCATTATAATCATTTATCAAATTCCAGTAATTTAATGAATCAAATACTCTACTAATTTAAACCTAAAACCACAAAAATAATTAGTGCAGATACAATCAATATTCAACATTAGCCAACTTAAATTACATAAAATAACTTAGGGTATAAAAAATGCTCTAATATTCCAACATCTACAAGCAAAGATTAAAAAAAAATTCAAAAAATTATCCATGAAAAATCATAATTTGCTAATTGTATCATTTTGTTTTTGATGAATTATAAAAAATGTTTTCATTTGTCCAATAAAAAAGAATCAACGCTCGATAACACATAACCCTGCACCAATGAAAAATAGGAGGTGGATAATAAAGTTAAATTATTTTATTCATAATATTACGATGAATGTAAAAAAAATGTGAATATTCAGGAAACATGTTATATACTCAAAATCACAGAACAATAACGCGGATATCTCAACGAAGTTTCCTACAAAACTGAACGCTTAATCTCTTCAGAAGAAGGAATAGAAAAATATAAAATTATGTTCAAAAAACAGTAGAAGCACACAACAGCACATTTAAAAGAATATACATTATGATGACATTCCAATAAAAGGTTTAGAAAGAGTTCAAAACCTAATGTTCATGATTGCATAATCATACAACCTAATAAGATTATACAATTTAATTAAAGAAAATAAAATGGATTTACATTCGACTATTAGTTCAATAAAGTTCGTACATTAACTTAAAAAAAATAATAGTATTAAAAATGAAAAATATTCAAAATTAACTAATTTCTGCCAACATTCAAAATATTTTTAAAAAAATTTTGTAATTTACTATAAAATAAAAAACTCAATATGCTTAGTTGATTAAAATGGTAAAAAAATTTCGATGTTAACCCAAATTTTACTATGGTTTCTACAAAGCTATTAAATTAACCAAACATATTCTGTTATGGAAAAGATAAATTCAACTGTTAAACATACAAATAATATCTTAAACATTCTTGGTGAATCTATCTTATTTTCAACCTCTGACAATAAAACGGCATAAATTAAAATAATGAAATTACATGTACGAAATAGAAGTAAGCACTTAAAAAAATGAAATAGAATGGGTATTAAAAAAACTAATAACCATCCAATAAAAAATAAAATTTTATATATTACTTTCATTATCATGACTCCTTAAAAGTATTTATAAGTTTCTTCCTTATTTAATTTAATTCTTCCTTTTTCATGGGACTGTCAATTTGTTAGCTCTTGTTTTCGTTTTTCGATCCAGCCATCTTTTTGGTGCATTATTTGATTGAATATTCCTTCTAATGTTCTGAATTTCTTTTTGTGTGCTTTGGGCATTGTATTTCC
>NZ_LWMU01000021.1 GCF_001639275.1 Methanobrevibacter oralis | reverse complement strand
CCATGCTAAATGGTATGGTGGTGCTGTTTATTGGAATGGTGATAATGGTAAGGTAGTGGATTGTTCTTTTGTTAATAACCATGCAGATGGGTATGGTGGTGCTGTTTATTGGAATGGTGATAATGGTTTTTTAAGTGCTTGTTCTTTTGTTAATAACCATGCTAAATGGGGTGGTGCTGTTTGTTGGTATGGTGATAATGGTTTTTTAAGTGCTTGTTCTTTTGTTAATAACCATGCAGATGGGTATGGTGGTGCTGTTTATTGGGATGGTGATAATGGTAAATTAAGTAGTTGTTCTTTTGTTAATAACCATGCAGATGGGTATGGTGGTGCTGTTTATTGGGATGGTGATAATGGTAAATTAAGTAGTTGTTCTTTTGTTAATAACCATGCTAAAGAATTTAAAGGTAATGTTATTTATTGGTTTAAGTCAGGTGATATATTTGCTTGTACTTTTAGTGTATTTCGTCCTAAAAATACAAATACTGTTACTGTTAATAACTTAATTTTCTACGAAAAAAATAATTACAATGTTAATTACTATGAAAATGGTAATAAAATCCTTAATAGTGGGATAAATAAGAATATTACTTTTTCTAATTTAAACAGGATAAAGATTATGGTCCAAACACATTTAAATCCATGGTAAAAATCTTAAAATCCCCAATAACAAAAAATAAAAACTTAAAAATTTATTTCATGGGAGGAACATTTAAAGTACAAATAATACATGCAA
>NZ_LWMU01000020.1 GCF_001639275.1 Methanobrevibacter oralis | reverse complement strand
CAAGTATACTTAGGTTTTCAGAGCATAAAAGTCTTTTGGATTTTGGCTTTAAAAAGCAGACAAAAAAATTTTTCAAAAAATATGAAAACGCATGTAAAACAGATAATAAGCATAATGAATTGATAAAATTCATTGAATATTGTTATAATTATGCTAAAATTGCTTTAAACAATTATTCGTGCAAATATTCTAAGAAATTATACTCTCAACCAGCATTATTCACAATTATTGCTTTAAAGATTTACTTAAAAATGACTTATCGCCAAATAATGGATTTTATATCATTTTCAGACGCATTAAGAAAATATCTCAAGATTAAAAAGGCTCCCGATTACTCAACAATCCAGAAATTCTTTAAAAGAATGCCAACAAACATGTTTGAAAGAATAACAGAACAAATAATTCAACATTTAGAAATTAAACCCACAACAGCTGCTCTTGATGGCACAGGATTTACTAATGACTACGCAGATAAATATTATGCACAAATAAAAGGCAAAGAAAGAAAAAGCTACACCAAATGCCATATTGCAGTCGACATAGATACAAAAATAATCCTTTACTCACAAGCATTAAAAGGCCCAAAACACGACACACAATTCGCAATAGCATCAATAAGAAGCTTAAAAAAAATACAACATTAAATACATAATAACAGACAAAGCTTACGACACCAATAAAATAAGAGAATGCATAAACGAAGAAATAAAAGCATCAGACCAAATACCACTCAAATCCAACTTCAAACACG
>NZ_LWMU01000019.1 GCF_001639275.1 Methanobrevibacter oralis | reverse complement strand
CAAGTCACATTAAAAAATATAAGATTCATAAATGCTAATAATACTCAAACAGATTGGGGTGGTGCCATTGACTGGTTTGGAGATAATGCTAATTTAGAAAATTGTTACTTTGAAAATAACCACGCACATAAACTTGGTGGTGCTATTTACTTACATGGAACACAAGGCAATATAAAAAACTGCACTTTTAACAATAACCATGCTGGTTGGAATGGTGGTGCTGTTGTTTGGTATGGTGCTAATGGTAAGGTAGTGGATTGTTCTTTTGTTAATAACCATGCAGATGGGTATGGTGGTGCTGTTTGGTGGACTGGTGCTAATGGTAAGGTAGTGGATTGTTCTTTTGTTAATAACCATGCTAAAAAATTTAAAGGTAATGTTATTTATTGGTTTAAGTCAGGTGATATATTTGGTTGTACTTTTAGTGTATTTCGTCCTAAAAATACAAATACTGTTACTGTTGATAACTTAATTTACTACGAAAATAATAATTACAATGTTAATTACTATGAAAATGGTAATAAAATCCTTAGTAGCGGAATAAATGAGAATATTACATTTTCTAATTTAAACAGTGGAAAACACACTATTGGAATGATTTATAAAAAAGATGGTACGCTTTTTATTAATGAGTTAATTATTAATGGTATTATTGGTGATTCTTATTTAAATTCTAATAATGTGTATATGTTTTATAATGATGGGACAAAATATAAGGTAAAATTAACAGACTACCAAGGAAAACCTTTAATTTATAAAAATCTTCAAATCACA
>NZ_LWMU01000018.1 GCF_001639275.1 Methanobrevibacter oralis | reverse complement strand
CATTAACAACAATGTATGTTGAATCTAAAATAACACCATTAACCATATTGTCCGCTTCAACATTAGATAATTCATCAGTTATATCTTTAAAAATCCCTACACTACTATTGGTTTCAATAACATTATCTAATATAATACTATTATACACTAAACCCTTAATATAAATACCATAACTTTCACTATTAATCTTATTGTTGATAATAGTATTGTTATAATACCTATGTTTAGTAGATTTAGCTGTTATAGTGATGCCTATATTTTTAGTGTTGATAATATTGTTATTTATAATATTAAAATTACCTAATAAAGATATCCCTGTATCATGTTTATTATTAATCCTATTATCATGAATATTTGAATAATTATCTTTAATAGCTATTCCTACACCATATCCTTTAATATTTATATAATTATCATAAACATTAATCTGATTAATAATACTCATGGCAGCATAAATATCCATAAAAGTAATATTGTTCCTATAAACATTACAAAGTGAATTTCCATTACTTTTTGCTATAATCCCATATTCTTGACTATCGCCGGTTATAATATTATTGTGTACAGAAAAATTACTTCCATAAACACAAATACCCACGCCACCATTATGAATAATATTGCCATAAACAGAAATATTATTACCAACTAAATTAATAGCATAGGATCCTTTTAAAAAAGTGTTGTTTGCAATGACAGTACCATTATGATTTTCATAAGCACATTGTAACAAAATAGACATTTCACCATTACAAAAACCTTTAAAATCATTAAATGAAATTATATTACCTTT
>NZ_LWMU01000017.1 GCF_001639275.1 Methanobrevibacter oralis | reverse complement strand
CATTAACAACAATATATGTTGAATCTAAAATAACACCATTAACCATATTGTCCGCTTCAACATTAGATAATTCATCAGTTATATCTTTAAAAATCCCTACACTACTATTGGTTTCAATAACATTATCCAATATAATACTATTATACACTAAACCCTTAATATAAATACCATAACTTTCACTATTAATCTTATTGTTGATAATAGTATTGTTATAATACCTATGTTTAGTAGATTTAGCTGTTATAGTGATGCCCATATTTTTAGTGTTGATAATATTGTTATTTATAATATTAAAATTACCTAATAAAGATATCCCTATATCATGTTTATTATTAATCTTATTGTTATAAATATTAGAATAGTCACTTGTAGCTTCTATTCCAACACCATATCCTTTAATATTTATATAATTATCATAAACATTAACATTACTACCAATAAACATGGCTCTAACAAGGTCAATATAAGTAAGATTATTTCTATAAACTTTAGAAACTAAATTATCACCCCCTCTCGCTAGAATACCTGATGTTAAACTATTACCTTTTAAAACATTATTGTGTACAGAAAAATTACTTCCAAAAACAGAAATTCCAATACTACTATTAATTACAATATTATTATAAATAGAAATATTATTACCAACTAAATTAATAGCACGTAATCCTTTTAAAAAAGTGTTGTTTGCAATGACAGTACCATTATGATTTTCATAAGCACATTGTAACAAAATAGACATTTCACCATTACAAAAACCTTTAAAATCATTAAATGAAATTATATTACCTTT
>NZ_LWMU01000016.1 GCF_001639275.1 Methanobrevibacter oralis | reverse complement strand
CGCAAAAAACTAGTATTAAAACCCATCACAACAAGAAAACAACAACTAATATTTAAATCTTTTCACAAACACAACATAAAACACCAAAAAAAATCAAAGAAAAAGAAAAAAACTAAAAAAATATGACCAAGAGCTAACAAATTGACAGTGCCAAAAATTATAATTAAATAATACTATAAAAATTTAATATTCAAATTAAAAAAATAAGAAAAATAAAAAAGAAAAAAATTTCAAAATAATTATTGGACAGTCTCATAAAATGACTGATGATTAATGGTGGCACTTTCAAAAACTTAAGTGATTTGAATTTTTCTTAAATTTTCGTGCTGAGATTTTTTTCTTTTTATTTTTCTTTATTTTTAATTTAAAAGTAATAAATTTAATATATTAGGTGAAGCTAATATATTAATATGCTTAAACTAAATATAAAAGCTTCAAATAGTATTATGTCTAGTATTGTTAATGGAAATGTCAATATTACTATTCCGGTAATTGAACATGTGGAGTATTTGTACAGTTATTTTTAGTGGAAGTCTCCATAAGATTCCTAAATCATTAAAAAAAGAGCATAACATTGAAATCTCTCATCAAAGTATAGAAAACATCATTTTTAAATCTAATCATGAAATTGAGCATAAAAAATTGGACTTTTTCCGGATATTACTTGTTTGACAGTCTTATGGGTTAAACAAAAAGGCGAATGGAAGTACCTTTTAGCTTTATTCGACCTAGAATTAAATACAATAGTTTCCAGAGAATTGACCGATTCAGAGACAATAGACAACATATACAACTTCTTAAATCAATCACTCCGCAATCAAAATA
>NZ_LWMU01000015.1 GCF_001639275.1 Methanobrevibacter oralis | reverse complement strand
TATGTACTTTAGCAGGCATGCAAAAGCCAATTTATAGGACAATTTTAAGATTCAAATTGGATTATACCTGATTTAATTGATGAAGCTTTTAAAACAACTTTTAAAGATTTGCAAAAGAATAAAATCCGCCATTTAATTTTTAGATGGAACTAAAGTAAAAACATCTTTAAAAAATAATAACCAATGAACAACAATTAAAAATAATCATGAAAAGAACACTTGGAAGAAAAGTATTATAAATTGGATCAAGAAGAAGATTTGGAATTGGGCGATGAATCTGGAAAAATAGTGTTCCTGAATCATATTAACAAACAAACAAAAATTCCAAAAAAAACAGTAAGAAAAAATCAATAAAAAATCCTCTGAAAAAATGATGAAGACCAAAAATAAATTGAGAGCTTCAAGTAAAAAAACCTCTTAAAACAATCCAGAAGAAAAATCCTGAAAAAATTTACAAAAAAGCTTGAAAACACTCGAAGAAAAGCTTAAAGAATCCTGGACCTTGTTGAAATCCTAATTTAAAATTTTCACTACTCTGTCAATGTTGTAAACTGTTGTTTTGAGTCTTGTTTCTTTGTTTTGTTGTCTTGTTTTTTTTTTTGCTTTTGTTTGTCCCTGAGAATTTTCTTTTTATTACGCTGAATACACTTTCTACGTTGTTTCTTCTTGAATATATTTTTTTATCGAAGGTTTTTATGTTTAATCTTCTGTACCATCCGTGTTTGAAGTTGGATTTGAGTGGTATTTGGTCTGATGCTTTTATTTCTTCGTTTATGCATTCTCTTATTTTATTGGTGTCGTAAGCTTTGTCTGTTATTATGTATTTAATGTTGTATTTTTTTTA
>NZ_LWMU01000014.1 GCF_001639275.1 Methanobrevibacter oralis | reverse complement strand
AATACTTAACAACGAATCCAACTGACCACAATGAACTTCTACCAATGTTATATGAAATAAAATCTAATTTAAACCAACATCCCAGAGTTGTTTTAGCAGACACTGCATATTTACAAGACATATCATTAAAATATGCTCATGAACATGGTATTCAATTAGTTATTCCTGGATTCAAATGAAAGTAAAAAATCCAAACCCAAAAATATGAAAAAACCATTTTCAAAAGTCAATTTTAACTACGATTTGTTAAATGACTGTTTTATATGCCCGATGGGTGAAAAACTCAATTTTAAAAATATTAGAAAACTAAATAATGTTCCAATGAGAGTTTATTCAACAAATAAAGTGTAAATCATGTCCAATTCATGACCAATGTACTAAAAGTAGAGTTAAAGAAATATTTGAGCCCAATAAACCTTTAAGATTGAAATTACATCAATTTTATCAATCTGAAAAAGGACAATACTACTACAAGAAAAGAGCCAATTTAGATGAAGGTTACTTCGGAACAATGAGAAAATCACGTAATTTCCAAAAATTAGAAAGAAAAGGCTTAAAAAATGGAGAAAAAGAACTAACTTTACGGGCTATCGCCCATAACATACAGAAAATACATGAAAATTTAAACACAACACTCATTTAAATAAAATACAAATCCCATTAAAATAATGTTATTCATCTCAATGATTAAAATAAAGGAATCTTTGATTGTTTAAACTATATAGTTGAAAATTTAGCCAAATCCGATTAAAAATAGCAATCGATGTGTAATTTCAACTGTATATGGCCTTATAATTACACATCGATTTTCATAATTTAGGATTAAAAATACTAATTATTGGACAGTCCC
>NZ_LWMU01000013.1 GCF_001639275.1 Methanobrevibacter oralis | reverse complement strand
ATCAGGAAAAAGTTTTTAGTAAAAGACTTGTTTAAAGTGAAATCACCTAAGTTTTTGAAAGTGCCTCTTAGATTTGAATTTGATTTTTCGTAAGTTTTTTTTATATGATTTGCAGGATGGGACATGACTCTCATTAATTTTTAAAATTTTTTTCGTTTATTTTTCCTTTGATTTTGTATATTATGAAGTATAATCTTTTATTATAAATATTAATATTTATGGTTGTTTTATTTATGGTTTTAAAAGATGATACTGTTATTCAGACTATGTTGGTGTCTATGGACTTGAGTAATTTGATTCCTGAAGGTCATCTGTGTTATTTTATTAAAATGTGGTTGATCAAATTGATTGTTCCGAAGCTAACAAGGAGTTTTTCGTGATAAGCTTGGTGAACCTGCTTATCCTCGTGAAATGTTGCTTAGGATTGGTTTTGATGAGTGTTATTTGATGGTGGATTGTATTCTCGTAATTGAGAGAAGAACAAGAACTGAATATTGCTTATATGTACTTTAGCAGGCATGTAAAAGTCAGTTTATAGGGACAATTTTTAAAGATTCAAATTGGATTATACCTGATTTAATTGATGAATCTTTTAAAACAACTTTTAAAGATTTGCAAAAGAAGAAAATCCGCCATTTAGAGTTTTAGATGGAACTAAAGTAAAAACATCTTTAAAAAATAATAACCAATGAACAACAATTAAAAATAATCATGGAAAGAACACTTGGAAGAAAAGTATTATAAATTGGATCAAGAAGAATATTTGGAATTGGGCGATGAATCTGGAAAAATTAGTGTTCCTGAATCATATTAACAAACAAAGAAAAATTCCAAGAAACAGTAAGAAAAAA
>NZ_LWMU01000012.1 GCF_001639275.1 Methanobrevibacter oralis | reverse complement strand
CTGTTTCTTGGAATTTTTCTTTGTTTGTTAATATGATTCAGGAACACTAATTTTTCCAGATTCATCGCCCAATTCCAAATATTCTTCTTGATCCAATTTATAATACTTTTCTTCCAAAGTGTTCTTTCCATGATTATTTTTTAATTGTTGTTCATTGGTTATTATTTTTTAAAGATGTTTTTACTTTAGTTCCATCTAAAACTCTAAATGGCGGATTTTCTTCTTTTGCAAATCTTTAAAAGTTGTTTTAAAAGATTCATCAATTAAATCAGGTATAATCCAATTTGAATCTTATAAAATTGTCCCTATAAATTGGCTTTTGCATGCCTGCTAAAGTACATATAAGAAAAATATCAGTTCTTGTTCTTCTCTCAATTAGGAGAAGACAATCCACCATCAAATAACACTCATCCAAATCAATCCTAAGCAACATTTCACGAGGATAAGCAGGTTCACCAGGCTTATCACGAAAAACTCCTTGTTAGCTTCGGAACAATCAATTTAATCAACCACATTTTTAATACAAATAACACGGATGACCTTCAGGAATCAAATTACTCAAGTCCATAGACACCAACATAGTCTAAATAACAGTATCATCTTTTAAAACCATAAATAAAACAACCATAAATATTAATATTTATAATAAAAGATTATACTTCATAATATATAAAATTAAATGAAAAAAAAATAAGCGAAAAAAAAATTTTAAAAATTAATGAAAGTCATGTCCCATCCTGCCTCATAAAGAAAAAAAGAATTAATTATAATTCTAGACAATACAAGGATTCACACAGCAAAAATGGTTCAAAAAGTTGCAGAAATATCAAATATAAATTTAATATATTTAAAACAATATTGTCCTGATTTAAGCCCCATTGAAAATGTTTAA
>NZ_LWMU01000011.1 GCF_001639275.1 Methanobrevibacter oralis | reverse complement strand
CAAAAACCAAAACATTTAAGTGTCACAAAATACATAAAAATAAAATGTGAGAATGTTTTGAGTTTTTTGTGCTTATTAAACTATTTACATTCTCACATATTTATAATTAACTACTTTTAAAAATTAGAATTAAATAATACTATAAAAATTTAATATTCAAATTAAAAAAATAAGAAAAATAAAAAAGAAAAAAATTTCAAAATAATTATTGGACAGTCTCATTATATATATTTTTTTAACAACATTTTCTTTTATTTAACTCAAAAACCCTTCAATACAATAATAACAATTTTTAAAATAAAATAGATAACTTTATATAAAAATTTAGCCATACCTAAAAATGAATTAAAAATATTAATTCAAATAAATAAATTAGGAGACAATTATATGGACGAAAAAATAGGAATAAGTGATTTAATTACAATCGCAATATTCACAGTAATATTGTTTATTGTAATGTTTACTTTCGGAATGCTTGGATATATCCCAATATTAATGTTTGGATTACCAGTAATACTATCAATAATCTGTGGAATACCATTTATGCTATTCTTAACTAAAGCTAATAAATTTGGAATGGTTACTATATTATCATTACTTATAGGATTAATATTCTTTGGAACCGGCCACACCGGGGTACCAATTATATCATTTACAATTTGTGGATTTATAGCTGATTTAATACTTAGAAAAGGTAATTACACATCTGTTAAAAATACATATTTTGCATATGCAACCTACTGTTTAGGCGTTATGGGAAATATGATTCCAATGTTTATTATGAAAGATTACTATTTTAGTATGATGTCTAGTCAAATGGGAAAAGAATATACTGATATTGTAATGCTTTATGTAACCAATGAATCCTTTTTTGTATTACTAATAGCAACATTTATTGCAGGTTTAATCGGAGCTTATATTGGAAGACTATTACTTAAAAAACACTTTGAAAAAGCTGGAATTGTATAGGCGTTTAAATGGAACTTAGTTCATACGATAAGAATTCAGAAAATGGAATATTAAAACTAGATCCTAGAACAAAGCTATTTTCATTAGTTTTGTTAAGTTTTATGGCTTTTACAGAAGTACCATTATATATAACTGTAGTTTTTTCTCTTATTCCATTTTTCTGCTTATTTTTATCAAATCATAAGAAAATAGCTATTATTTATATAATAATGTTTATATTAGCTAAACTATCACAGATATATTTAGTTGAATCTACAACTGGAATTTTAAATATTTTTGTTGTTGGATTTTCTTATACCTTTGCTAGAATGTTGCCTATTGGACTGATGGCTGTGTACTTTTTTATAACTACTAAAGTAAGCGAAATAATAGCTTCACTTGAGCAAATTAAAATGCCTCGATATGTTACAATACCAATATCTGTAATCTTTAGATATGTTCCAACCGTATTTGAAGATATTAAAGCTATTAGAGATGCAATGAAAATGAGAGGTATTGGATTAAATATTGATTCTCTAAAAGCTCCTCATAAATTAATTGAGTATTTATTTATTCCAATTCTAATTAATGCAGTTAAAACAAGTGATGAACTTACAGCAGCATCACTTTCAAGAGGACTTAGTAATCCAAATGAGCGAACAAATATTTGCGAAATTAATTTTGGAAAAAGTGATATTATAGTATCTGCAGTTGTAATCATTGGATTTTTACTTTTTATTTTATCTAAATTTGGAGGGATAACAATTGTTTAAAATAGAAAATAAATCATTTGGTTATATCAAAGGAAAATATGATTTAAAAAATATTAATTTAAACATATCTTCTGGAGAAGTTATTTTATTATGTGGTGAATCAGGTTGTGGTAAAACAACTATTACCCGTATTTTAAATGGATTAATACCCCATTTTTATAATGGTCATGAAAATGGAGTGGCTTACTTTAAAAATAACAATATTGCAGATATAGAAATTTATAAATTAGCTGAAAACATTGGATCTGTATTTCAAAATCCTAAAACACAATTTTTCAATGTTGATACAACAAGTGAAATTGTATTTGGTTGTGAAAATTTAGGTTATAGTGTTAGTGATATTGAAGAAAGATTCAAACAAGTTACCTCAGATTATAAAATCCATAACATCATAGATAGAAGTATTTTTAAGTTGTCTGGTGGCGAAAAACAGAAAATAGCTTGTGCATCAGTTTCAGCAGTAAACCCTGATATTATAATCTTAGATGAGCCTTCTTCAAACTTAGATTATAAATCAAGCTGGGAATTTGAAAATATAATCCAAGAATGGAAAAATCAAGGAAAAACTGTTGTCATAGCTGAACATAAATTATTCTTTTTAAAAGATGTAGTTGATAGAGTTCTATTTATAAAAAATGGTGAAATCTTATATGATTGGACTATTGATGAATTTAAACAAAAAAACTTTAATAAATTAAATTTAAGAGAATTAAATTTAAAAAATACAAAAGTTAAACATCCAACATATTATTCCAACGATAGTAAAGTAATGTCACTAGATAATTTTAAGTTTAGCTATAAAAAAAATGAAGCTTTAAATATTGAGCATGTCGATATTCCTCAAAATGAAATAATAGCTATTATCGGTGAGAACGGAGCAGGAAAATCAACATTTGTAAGATGCCTTTGTGGACTTGAAAGAAGTTGTAAAGGAAAGCTTACGATGGATGGGGAAATTTTAAACAATAAAAAACGTTTAAAACGATCATTCATGGTAATGCAAGATGTGAACCACCAACTATTTACAGAAAGTGTTTTAGAAGAATTACTTTTAAGTATGGATGAAGAAGATGAAAACAAAGCTTTAGATATACTTAAAAAGTTAAATCTAGATAAATTAAAAGACACACACCCAATGGCATTATCTGGTGGTGAAAAACAAAGAGTAGCTATTGGAAGTGCACTTGCTTCAATGAAAGATATTTTAATCTTTGATGAACCTACAAGTGGTCTTGATTTAAGACACATGAGAGAAGTAAGCGATATTTTAGTTAACCTTCAAAAATTAGGTATTACATCATTTATTGTAACACATGACTATGAACTAATTTGTGAATCCTGTTCACATGTTCTACATTTTGAAAATGGACGAATAATAGATAGTTATAAAATTGATGAAGAAAAATTAAAAAAATTCTTTATCATTTAAAACTATTTTCCTTTTTTAATTTTTTTAAGACTTAATAGTCTATCTTTAAACCATTTATCTGAATAATCTGTTTTTGACACTTTAGGATTTTTAAAATAATCTTCGATAATTTCCATTTCACGATTATATTCTCTTATTTTTCTAAAATCGATGCATAATTGCTTATGAAATGTATATGAATAATATTTAAGGTCTTTAATTACTTTTAAATAATGCTCAATTGCCTTTGTAAACTCATTATTTCTCTCAAGATATCTTCCAATTTCTTCTAATTCATATGCTTTTTGAATTTCATCATATTCTTTTTCACTTAAAAGATATAACTCATCACAAGATCTGCCTTTAATTCTCTCAGCTATTACAACTGGAGTATTTGATTTATATTTATTTTTTAAAGAGTTTAATTTAAAATATTCTTCATATCCTTGAATTATATTATCATTAATCTCGCTAAATCTTTTTAATTTAATCATAAACCATAAGTAATTATGATTATTACAATAAATTCCACTTTTTAAGAATTTAAAAATAATTTCTTCTAAAGATTTATAATCTTTTATTTTCTCATAAATAATTACTAACTGACGATACGGATAATAATCATTAATAAAATACTTGTGTTTAGTTAAACAGCAAAAATATTCACTAGCTTCATCATAACGTTTTTGAAAAATTAAATCCTTACCAGCTTGAATTAATTCAAACTTTTCTAATACCGCCTCATTACTTTTAGATGTGTCATAGTCATGATATAAGTCTACTTTTTCAAAATCATCTAGTGTTGTGACTTCATAGCTATTGTCAATTATTGAATTTACTTTTCTGTCATCTCCTAAAGCTATTAAATGTTCTTCAATTGATTTAGATAGATCGTCCATTCCAATATTAATTGCTTTTTTGAAAAAATCGGGAATAAAATTATATGTAAAATCATCAACTATAACATAATCTTTTAAGCGGTTATCAATGAAATATGTTTTACAATAATCGTTTTCAGATCTCATTCCTCTTCCATAAGTCTGAATTAAATTGATTACTGTATTATAATCATACCACATATTATCCATTTCTTTTCTAATCATCACTTGTTTATCAGAGATATTTGGATATGGTATTTTATAAATTATTTGAAATCTACACTTATCTCCAGGTAAATCAACTCCTTCATTCATTGATGGACTAACTAAAACTAAAGGTTTATCTGATTCTTCAAATTCTCTTAAAATACGTGTTCTATTTGAGGTATTATGGTCAATTAATCTTGAGTTATGTAAATTATTCATTATAAAATCTTTACAATCATAACTTATTGTGTGGATAATTCCTTTATCATTTTTATGAGCATTAAGGATTTTTTTAATAACTGGAATTGTTTTTGGAGAGTTTTCTTTAAGTTTCGTGTAAGACAAATTAACAACATCACATGTTTTAATTGGATTTCTTGAAACATCAAAAGGGGATTTCATCCTTATCGGATAAATTTCTGATTTTGAAATTCCTAACCATTTAGCAAATTGCTCATAATCGAGTATTGTTGCACTCATAAAAAGACAACTATCACAATGATTAAATAACAATTTACGAGCATAATTATCTATTGTAATTGGTTTAAAAGAAGCTATCATGGATTTTTTATTATAATCAAAAACCCAATTTTCAGGATATTCCTCTATTAGCTCTAAAAATTCATAAAATTTAACAATCTTACTTTTAATAATTTTATAAAACTTAGTTAAAGAAACGTTATCATAAGATACTAATTTTTCGAGTTCATCTTTTTTATTCTCATATTTATTGGTTATTTCTTGAATAAAATTAATCCAAGTTAAGTAATCACCAATTTGAAGATTATAAACTACTTCTTTTGATAAATTAAAATTAATATCCTCTTTTAATTCTTTTCTAGACAATTCTAAAGATAACACACCCATAAGTTGTGTTTCTAAATTATGAGCTTCATCACAAACCATTAACTCTCTTTTTGTAAAATCAGACGAATTATTTAATTCTAAATTAGCATAAGAATAATTTGTAATAACCACATCACTATGAAGTGCAATTGATTTTTCTCTTCTGTAAATACAACAATCATCTTTAAGACAGTCCTCTAAGTTGTTTAAGTTTTTTTTATATTTACAATTATAATTTTGAAGTACACACTTTCCAAATTCACAAGACTCAGATATACCCTCATCAATATAAGTCATGCAAGGATAATTTCCCTTACCTTTAATAAGTCTAAATCCTATGTTTTTAAAATCATTTAAGTATTGATCTTGAAGTTGTTTAGTCATTGTTAAAATATACGCATTTTCTGCCATTAAAGCAAGAGTTGCAGCTATTACAGATTTACCAGTTCCAGTTCCAGCTTCTAAAACAATGAATTTATAACCATTATCAATAGCATGGCGTATTTCAGATGTTAATTCTAATTGGCCTTTTCTAGCTTTAGAAAATGGAAAATATTGTTTAACTTCAGGATTAACATCTGAATAAGTAGTATATTTCCATTTATTTTGATTAATATTCATAAAGCTCACCAATCATAATTATATTTAGTGGATAATCTTTATAAATATTATTTAAAATATGTATTGATAAAAAAAAGATAAGAAAGTGAACTTTTAAAATAAAATCCACTTTTATGCTTCAGATTCAATTTTCTCTTCAGAAGAATTAATATCTAAAGCTTTATTATTTTCATTAATTGCAATTACAATTTCTTTTTCTTCAAGGGCACCAGAATCCTTTTCAACACATTCATTGATTTTAGATTGAATAGTACCTATATCTTCAGTATCAATTAAATCAACAATTTCCAGTTGTTGTTGGAACCTTTCAACCCCTTCTAAAGGAACATTTTCAACAAATGGAATAGCTCCAGTAGCTCCGATAATTTTCTTTTTATCTGGATCTGCTCCATTTTCATGTAAAGCCATGAAACTTTGTCCAGTAATATGGCCTTGTACTTCTGCACCAGCTAATATTAAAAATCTAATATTAGGGTTTGAAATAATATTTGCAACTACTTTTTCAATTCCTAAGTTTTCTGTTTTACATGGCCCCGCAATAGCTGCTCCAGTAAGATCAGCTTCAATGTGAGAAGCTAAAGTTGTAACAGCAACTGGACTTTCAGGGTCTCCTACAATATAATCCCCACTGATTACTGGCCAACCATCAGCAGGTGCTTTTTTATCAGCCATAAATAATTCCTCCTTGTCATTCTATGATTTGAATTATAAAAATTATTATATATAAATATTTTGTCACTTACAAAGGGTGAAAATTAGGTATGGTAAAAATTAGCTATTAATCAAGAAGCCCTAACTCTTTATCAATATCATAAATCATATCACTTCTATAAGATTTTAATAATATTTCTCTTCGTTTTCCTTGAGAAATTTTATTATTTTCAAATACTCCTTGTATAAACCTAATTAATTCATCTAATGAAAAATATTGTTGACTTTCAGAGGATGATTTATAAAAAGAAATATCATAACTTAATTTTTCTGTTTCATGAGTTACATTTAACTTATATTCATTAAATTCATTTAAATTAATAAAATTAAGACTTAAAAGTCTGTAAAGTAATGATAAGTGACTAATTTTAAAATACTGTTCAGATTTTATAATATCTCTTAAATTCCATGAAAAAATTTTATTTTTAAGTCAATACAAAGCACTATTTGGCATTAATAATGATGATGCAAGATTATCTGTATAGCAAGTACAATTTTGTTTTGAATATTATTTAAAAAAAATAATTTAGGTATGATAAAAATTTGATATATTTAAATATTATCTAATTAAAATAATTAAGTGTTAACAGAAATGTTAACAAATTTAGGAATACTAAAATAATGTTTTTTTAAAAACATTAAACTCAAGTACAATAGTAAATAGATAGTTTTAAGCTATCTTTTACTATTTAACAATATAACATATCTATTTTTAAAACTACATACCATCATTTTAAGTTAATATATCCTTAAAGCTAAACTAACTTTGGACTTATACATGAATTTTATCTTAAAAATAAATCAAGGATATAAAGTAATAATTTTTAGAACTATATTATAAATAACGACTTTGAATATGCTCCTTAGCAATTAAAGTTAAAGTAATATTTAAGTATTAGACCTATAGAATTAAATAAAAGTGTTTTGATAAAAATAATCACTATACAGTTTAAATAAACTACCTATTCTCAATTCCAAATATAAAAAAAGAATTAGTAAGTTTATAAAAAGAAAAAAAATAAAAGAAAAAATCTATTTGTAATTAGTAGCTCTTTCTTCGAAGTAAGCTTCAGGATGTTTACATACAGGACAGATTTTAGGAGCTTGTGATCCTTTTACAATGTGTCCACAGTTACTACATTTCCATTCAATTTCGCTTTCTTTTTTAAATACAGTTCCTTCTTCAACATTTTTAAGTAGAGTTCTGTATCTTTCTTCATGTTCTTTTTCAATTGCTCCAACCATAGTAAATAATGCTGCAATAACATCAAAGCCTTCTTCTCTAGCTTCTTCAGCAAAGGTTTTATACATATCAGTCCATTCGTAATTTTCACCATCAGCGGCTTCATTAAGATTAGCTATTGTGTCTGGGATGTCCTCATCATGTAAAAGTTTATACCAGATTTTAGCATGTTCTTTTTCGTTTTTAGAAGTTTCCATGAAAATATCATGTAGTTGTACATATCCTTCTTTTTTAGCTTTACTTGCAAAGTATTGATACTTTGTATGTGCTTGTGACTCACCAGCAAAAGCTGCTTGTAAGTTTGCTTCTGTTTTGGTACCTTTTAAATTTACCATGTCAATCACCAAAAAATATAATCTCCAAATTTTAAGTAGTTAAAAGAAATTTCCTTATAAGCTACTTATTATTATTTTAGCACCGAGATTTAATAAATATTACTAAAAAAGTTTTCCATGTAAAAAATTTATTACATTTTTTCTAGTTCTAATAGTTCAATTTTTCTTTCAATTCCACCAGCATATCCTGTTAAACTTCCATCACTACCAACAACTCTATGGCATCCAACTATAATGGATATTGGATTGTGAGCTACTGCTCCACCAACTGCTTGAGCTGACATATTTTTAGATATTTTTGATGCAATTTCCCCATATGTTGTAACTTCTCCATATGGAATTTTTAAAAGTATTTTCCATACTTTTAATCTAAAATCACTACCTTCTAAAGCAATATCTAATTTTGAAAAATCAACTTTTTCACCTTTAAAATAACTATCAAGTAATTCTTTTGTTTTTACAAATATATCTAAATCATCAGATTTTATATAATCATCCAGATTTAATGGTAGATATTTTTGATTCTCAAAATAAAGGCCTGTTAATTTATTATTCTTACTTAAAAGTATGATTTTACCTAACTTTGAATCATAATATGATTTATACATGTTAAAACCTCCTATTACTCAATTTTAAAAGTATTATATCTGTCAATGACATTTACATTTAATGATTTGAATATTAAATATATTTCTTTTCCAATTTCAATTTCTAAAGATTCATATGAACTTTTTGTAAGCAGTCCTTTAAAAATTATTCCTTCAACTTCACTTTCAATATTAACAACAGGCCCTGTTATTTTAATATCTCTAACAATTCCTTTAACTCTATTTCTAGCCGATGAATCTTGAATTGTATTAGAAAAAATAATATTTTCTGGCCTGATAGCTGCAAGAACATTAGACCCTTCTTCTAAATGAATACACACATTATAATCATTACTAAATAAAACTAAATTATCATTTATAACTATTTCAAGTGATTCGCAGGATTTACCTTTTTTAAGTTTTCCTTCAAATATATTTTGAATTCCAACAAAATCTGCTACAAAATCGTTTTCTGGTCTTGAAAATACTTCATAAACAGCCTATCTGATGTAATTCTCCTTTTTTCATAACCCCAACTTTATCTGCTAAATTCCATATATCATTAAAGTTATGAGTTACATGAACAAATGTTGTTCCTAGATTATTTCCTATTGTTTTTATAAGCTCAGTTAGTCTTTTTTGTGTTGTAACATCAAGTGCACTAAACGGTTCGTCCATTAAAACAAGTTCAGGTTCTACAATTAATGTCCTAACAAGTGCTGTTCGTTGAGATTCACCGCCACTTAATGTATTAATGTTTCTATCTAGGATATGTTCTATTTCCATTATACGTGCCATTTTGTGGATTTTTTTATCAATTTCATCATCTGTGAGACTATTATCCCTTTTCAATCCATATTTAATATTTTCATAAACATTCATATTTGGGAAAAGCACATGATCTTGATATACGATACCAATGTTTCTCTTTTCAGGTAGCACTTCAGTTATTTCTTTTCCATTTAGCTTAATTAATCCTGAGTTTTGTCTGTAAAATCCTATTATTGTTTCAAGAAGAACAGATTTACCGGAACCTGTTGGACCTATTAATATTAAATATTCACCTTTATTGACTGAAAAATTTATTTTATCTAGCTTAAAATCGTCTAAATCCACAGTTAAATCTATTATTTCTAAAAACATTATTGCACCTCAGAATAATTATCATTGGCATATTTTTCCATAACGGCAATTGTTATAAATGAAATAATTACAAGAAGTATTCCTGCTGTAATAGCCATGTCGATGTCCCCTGTTGATAAATTAAGATACATTGCAATAGCTAATGTTTCTGTTTTCATTAGAATACCTCCTCCAACAAATAATACAGCTGCAAATGTTCCAATACATCTTGCTAGAGTTATGATTATTGTTGCAAATAATCCCTGTTTAGCTAATGGAAGAGTTATATTAAAAAAAGTATCAGACTCGCTATATCCTAAACTACGTGAAACAAACTCATAACGAGTATCTATGTAATCAAATGTAGAGTAAAGCATTTTTATTGCATAAGGCAAAGCTACAAAGTATTGAGCTATAATAATAGCTATACTATTAAAAACTAATTTAATGCCTAGTGCATCTAAGTATTGGCCTATTCCATAGTTTCCAAGAAACATTAAAAGTGCAATGCCTATTACTATTTCTGGAAATGCCATTGGCATATCTAATATAATTTTAAAGAGCCATTTTAGTTTAAAATGATATCTACTAAGAGTATATGCCATAGGAATACATGACAACACTACAAGAAGTGCAGATACACTAGAAGTTGATAGTGTAAGACCTATTGCAAATAGCATTTGACTTGAAGTTAATGATTTTATAAATCCATCAAAATTAGGAATTAAAAACATACTAAAAATTACAACAAAAAATAATAAAGTGATAATTGCTGTAATTACTATAAACAGCCATTCAAATTTAGATCTCATATCATCAACATATAAAATTTATTTTATTTCAAAACCCCATTTTTCCCAAATTTCTTTTCCTTCATCTGATGTTAGAAAGTCTTCAAATTTTTGGGCTGCATCAGGGTTTTTAGCAAATTTTGTTACTCCAACAGGAACTGTACTTGGACAGTTTTGGTTTTGTGGAATTTCTATAACCTCAATGTTTTTAGCTTCATCCCATACAGTCATGTCTTTCCAAATAATTGTTGCATCAATATCTCCTGAAACAATATAGGTTAACAATTGATTTACAGTTGTTGTTGTAACTTCTGGGTCTATTGTTAAGTTATTTTTTTCCATGATTTTTTCAGATGTTTTACCAATTGCTGGTCCTTCAGCTTCACCTAATCCTACTTTTACATCACTTTTTTGTAAGTCTTGTAAAGATGTGATATTTTTGGGGTTTCCTGCTTGAACAACTATTACTGGTACATTTTCAGTAATGTTTTTAACAGTAGCATTGTCCATATAACCATTTGCTATTGATTCATTCATGTATTTATATGCAGCTGGTAAGAATACATCTCCCTCTTTTTGAGTTTCCATTGTTGCGAATAACTCTCCACTTCCACCATATTTTACATTTACATCAATATTCGGGTACTTTTCATTAAAAGCTTTTACTAATTCTGGTGCAACTTTACTAAATCCTGCACCTGCAAGAACTTCAATGCTTCCTTTCTCGCTTGAAGTACTATTACCTATTGTGCCTGTTGCAAAAGCACCAACAATTATAGCGATTATTGCTATTACGACTATAATTATAAAAATTTGTTTATTTTCCATATTACCTCTCCTTTGATAACAAATGTTATCTATTATAATATCGATGTGGATGTATATTTAAATCTTATTATTTAATCTTAATAAATATTAAATTAAAATATAAAATGTTATTATTTAAAAAAACAAAGCGAAATAATTTTATTATCTATAAACTACGATTTTATAGCTGTTATGTAGTAAATATTATATTTTAAAATAGAATTTTATATATAGAATTTATTTTTATCAATAATATCTTAGTAAATAATTTCATATCGTTATGAGTTAATTATTTAAAGTAATTATTATAAAGCTTTGATATGTTTAAGAATTAATTACTTAAATAATAATTCTATTTATTAAAGCATTATTATTTTTTTAGAGAATTTTTACACAAATGTTAAATTTTTAGGTATACCTAAATTTTATATATTATTAAATAATATAGTCTAACTTGAATACAAAAAACTTAAATTACAGGAGGGTACTATGAGTGAATTAATAGAATTTAAAAATGTAACAAAAGAATATAAAACTGGAGATCATGTTTTAAAAGCTGCAAACAAACTTAACTTCACAATAAATGAAGGAGAATTTGTAGTAATACTTGGTCCATCAGGTAGTGGAAAATCCACATTATTAAACCTATTAGGTGGACTTGACAATGTAACAAGTGGAGACATTATAGTAAATGGAAAAACAATATCTGAATTTTCCGATAAAGAACTTACAAAATATAGAGCTTGCGATATTGGATTTATTTTCCAATTTTACAATTTACTTCCAAGCTTAACTTCACTAGAAAATATCGAATTATTAAATGACATATCTGATAGGAAAATTGATGGAATGAAAGTATTAAGTCAAGTTGGACTAGCTGACCATGCAAATCAATTTCCATCAGAATTATCAGGAGGAGAACAACAAAGAGTATCTATTGCAAGAGGAATAGTTAAAAATCCACAAATGCTTTTATGTGATGAACCTACAGGAGCACTTGACTCTAAAACAGGATATACAATCATAAAACTATTGCAAGAATTATGTTTAAAAGAAAAAACTACAGTCATTATTGTAACACATAATACTGAATTAGCTAAAATTTCGGATAAAATAATACATCTTAAAAATGGTATTATCGAAAATGTCGAAATAAACGAAACTCCAATGACAATTGATGATATTGAATGGTGATTCTATGCTATTTAAGAAAATGTTACGTGATATGAAAAAGCATAAAATGCAATTTATATCCATATTTTTAATGGCATTTATTACATTACTTGTCTTTGTTGGTGTTGGAGCAGAAGTACAAGGACTTGATAACTCTGTTCATGATTTTTATAACCAAACCAATATGGCCGATATTTGGCTATATGGAGATAATTTTTCAAACAAAACCCTAGATGACATATCTAATATTTCATCAACCAATGGTGTTGAAAGACAGCTAGTTCTTAAAACAACAGGAGATCTAGATAAAGACCCAACTGTAACACTGCATTTTATTGAAAAAAATGAACTTTCACAATATTATCCAATTAAAGGTGGAAATATTGATTTTGATGATAAAAAAGGAATCTGGTTAGATCAACGTTTCGCTGAAACTAAAAATTTAGATATTGGAGACAATATTACAGTTAAATTCAATGGAATAACAATAGAAAAAACAATTAGAGGTCTTGGATATTCGCCTGAATATGTTTATGAAGAATCAGATAATGGACTAATTTCAGATTTTAGCCTACAAGGATTTGGATACTTATCTTACAAAGCCTTTCCATTAGATACAATCCAATATAATAAATTATTGATTAAAACTAATGATAGCACAGAAGCATATCATGAAAAACTAGATAATGCAGTTGATAACGATACCTACAATACATTTATGCCAAGATCAGATTTAGTTAGTGATAAACAAGTAATGGATGAAATAGATCAACATACAATATTTGCAGTAATGTTTCCTGTAATATTTGTTGTAGTGGCTCTATTAACATTACTTACAACAATGACACGTATTGTAAATCATCAAAGAACCCAAATTGGAACTTTAAAATCATTAGGTTTTACTAATAGATCATTAATGATACATTACTTCTCCTATGGATTTTATTTAACCCTTGTTGGAAGTATTCTTGGAATGATACTAGGTTATTATATAATTCCTCCACTTTTCTTCCCATCGATGTCAACCTTTTACACACTACCAAGTTGGGAATCTGGATTTAATATAAAATTTATAATTGTAGGGGCTTCACTAGTACTTGTTTCACTTGCATTTACATATATAGCAACTAAAAATATTATTAGAGAATCCCCTGCATCAGCACTGGAACCAAAAGCTCCAAAAATATCTAAAATAAGAATACTAGAAAATACAAGAATCTGGGATAAATTAAACTTCAGTATAAGATGGAACATAAGAGATGTTAATCGAAATAAAATGAGATCTCTTGTTACAATCTTAGGTGTACTTGGATGTACTGTTTTATTAATTTCAGCATTTGGAATGCAAGATGGAATGGATGACCTTAAAAGTTGGCAATATGAAGGAATTAACCATTATGAAACCCAATTAGTACTTGAAGATAATATAACTTCATCACAAATTGATTCAATTCAAAAAGAGGTTAATGGTACTCAGCTAATGATGGGTGCTATTGAGATAGAGGCCAATGGTGTTAAAAAGACACAAACACTCTCAGTTTACAATAAAACAGATTTAATAACTCCAACAAACCAATATATGGAAAAAATTGATTTACCTGAAAACGGAATTACAATAACTCAAAAAACATCTGAATTATTAAATGTAGGTGTTGGAGATACAATCAAATGGCACTTATATGGAAATTCAACTTGGCATACATCAAAAATTGATGCTATAAATGCAGATCCAGCAACACAAGGAATTATAATGACTCCTCAAAAGCTAGATGACTTTGACATTGACTTTAAACCAACTTATATTATAACAAATCAAAGTGTTGATAAAAATTTAACTGGTGTAGCTAGTGCAAATTCCATAAACGATTTGGTAAAAAGTTGGGATGATTTAACAGAAACTGCCAATTTAATGGTTGGAGCATTATTAATATTTGCAATTGTTTTATCAATAGTTGTACTGTATAGTTTAGGAATTCTCGGATTTACCGAAGTTGAGCGAGACATGGCAACATTAAAGGTACTTGGTTTTAAAACTAAAAACCTACAAAAGCTATTCTTAACACAAAACCTAGCATTATCTATTGTTGGATATGTACTTGGTGTACCAACAGGATATGCAGTTCTAGACTTCATGTGGGATACCGTTGGTGATACATTCTTCTACCCAACACATTATACTGCAAGAACTATAATATTAAGCTTTATTTTAACTATAGTGCTGTCATTAATTGTTAATTACCTATTAACAAGAAAACTTAAAAAGATTGACATGGTTCAATCACTTAAAAAAGAAAGGGAATAAAAATTATTCCCAATTTTATTTTTTTATTTTAAAACCATTATGGCTAATTAACATCCATGATTTCAATCCCCAATTGGTCTGATTAACATAAGCAATGTTTTTCTTGAAATTGATGGGAAAATTTAATTTCAATCCCAAATTGGTCTGATTAACATAGGTTACAGCTGTACAGTTGCAAGGTTTGTTGAGTGTATTTCAATCCCAAATTGGTCTGATTAACATCTGGTAATGATGTGATTATTACTGATGATGAATTGATTTCAATCCCAAATTGGTCTGATTAACATTTATAGAAGGTGAAGAATGTGAATAACACTCTTGAGGATTTCAATCCCAAATTGGTCTGATTAACATTATTAGGTTAGAATATTTCTTTTTTTAAATATAATCCATTTCAATCCCAAATTGGTCTGATTAACATCATCCTCACTCTTCTTCTTACTAGGCTTACCAAGGCTATTTCAATCCCAAATTGGTCTGATTAACATATCACACCTCGTATTTGTCTTGCAACAAGTACAGCAATTTCAATCCCAAATTGGTCTGATTAACATAGGGAGTGAGGATGGAATAGACTACACCTATTCCACTGATTTCAATCCCAAATTGGTCTGATTAACATTGCACTTTCTTAAATCAGAGAATATTGATAGGATTTATCATTTCAATCCCAAATTGGTCTGATTAACATTGTTCTACTTTGTTTTGTGTCTAGGCTATAATCAATATTTCAATCCCAAATTGGTCTGATTAACATTACTTGTGATTTCATCGTCACCACCTGGTTATAGTTAATTTCAATCCCAAATTGGTCTGATTAACATTTTCTATTTGTATATCGATATCTTTTCGAGTATTGGGATTTCAATCCCAAATTGGTCTGATTAACATCCCCTTATGTGGCTTTTTGTTTTTGAAATGTGTAGATTTCAATCCCAAATTGGTCTGATTAACATATGTTTCAGATGACGCCCAACTTAATAACCAGTCATCAATCCCAAATTGGTCTGATTAACATTCAATTGTTTGATTATTTATTTGCATGTTTAAGCAAATTTCAATCCCAAATTGGTCTGATTAACATATGTGAATTGTCCAATAGTTGCCTCTTGATATACATATTTCAATCCCAAATTGGTCTGATTAACATTTAAGAAAATTAAAATATGTAAGAGATGGTCAATAAATTTCAATCCCAAATTGGTCTGATTAACATATTAAAGGTTCCGGCAAAATTAATACTCATGAGTTTTAATTTCAATCCCAAATTGGTCTGATTAACATTTGAAGGTCTTAACATACCTACTTTCCTTTTTTTGATTTCAATCCCAAATTGGTCTGATTAACATTATTATTACCGGGGGATAAAAATCCTAGGATACGCCCATTTCAATCCCAAATTGGTCTGATTAACATTTTTTTGCTGTCGCTGGGTCTTGTGTTGAGCAATCATTTCAATCCCAAATTGGTCTGATTAACATAATATTTATACCTTGCTCCATGTGTCCCATCTAAATTATTTCAATCCCAAATTGGTCTGATTAACATTTGATTATAAGTATATTTATCATCTATACTATGTTGATTTCAATCCCAAATTGGTCTGATTAACATAGTGTTTTTTGGGGGTGTTTGTTTTTTTCTTGGTTTAATTTCAATCCCAAATTGGTCTGATTAACATTCAATTGTTTGATTATTTATTTGCATGTTTAAGCAAATTTCAATCCCAAATTGGTCTGATTAACATATGTGAATTGTCCAATAGTTGCCTCTTGATATACATATTTCAATCCCAAATTGGTCTGATTAACATTTAAGAAAATTAAAATATGTAAGAGATGGTCAATAAATTTCAATCCCAAATTGGTCTGATTAACATGATGAAAATAAAGTTGAACATGAACTTACAAAGGAAATTTCAATCCCAAATTGGTCTGATTAACATTCTTAAAATGGTTAGTTACAATCTTAATAACATTATTATTTCAATCCCAAATTGGTCTGATTAACATTGTAGCATATTTTTTCATTGATGCTCTATAATAATCATTTCAATCCCAAATTGGTCTGATTAACATGTATTGTTATTCGTTAATTTAATTTTAATTATCTTAATTTCAATCCCAAATTGGTCTGATTAACATTGCTATATTTAAACTCGATACTGCTGGATTTAGTATATTTCAATCCCAAATTGGTCTGATTAACATTTGACATGGATAGTGAATATGTGATGCATTACACATTTCAATCCCAAATTGGTCTGATTAACATGCAGCAGTAATAGCAGCTATTATGGCTCTTATACTATTTTTTTCTCCAAATCCACAATCATAAGCAAATTTAATCAAATTTAAATCACCTTCAAGAATTAAATCCATCATAAATGCTCTATGGTATGTTGTTTGAGGTCCTTTAACAATAGCTATTCTTTTTCTTTTAACATTTTTCATCTCAGAATAAATTTTTATTTCTTTATCTGTTTCCTCAATTTCATTATATTTTTTATATTTTTTTATAAGATTTTTCTCTAAAGCTTTAAAAAATTCATCTCCAGGAGTTAAATCCCATTCTTTTAAGTTTCCATCAATTTCCCTTTTAGTTCTAGCTATTATTGGAGATAACGTCTTAAATTCCATTTTATGTGTAAAATTAGGTTCTTTTAATAGTTCAATTTTTTCAACCAATAATTTTTGCCCATTTAAGTTTACTTCTAATGTTTCTAAAAATCCATTGACCAAACTTTTAATTAAATAATCATCAGGTGAAGATATAAAAAAAGATATTTTTCCATTCCTTGAAATAAATCCTTTTTTGGTCATTTTCTTTTTTGAAATATTTAATTGGGAAAATGTGAAGAATTTAAATGACTGTGATGAGTGTAATTTATAAGCTAAATCCAAATCATCTATTTTATTGTAGATTATTGCTGAAAGTATGTGATTATAATTAAATGGTATTTTTAGATTATTTGATGAAGACTTTAATGAGATTTTCAACCTAGACATGATAAAATATTTAATTAAAGTATTATATAAAATGTCCTATTCAACTTAAAAAATATTATAGTTCAATATAAATAATCAAATAAACTGAATATTGTTTATTATTTTAATATTAATTGGTTTAAAAATTAATTTTTATCTAAAATAGACACAAGTTTATAATATTATTTAAATATTGATTAATATTTTATTAATTAGTTTATTTCTAAAAAAATAAAAAAACCTAAATTTTTAAATATCACCTAAAATAAATATTAAATTAGGTAGTCAAGGAGGAGTTTTAAATGGTTTCAACAAGAGTTTATAAAGGATATCAAACAATAATTCCCAAAACAATTAGAAATCAAATGAAAATTAAAGAAAAAGATATTCTAGATTGGACAACAAAAGATAATAAGATTATAATGACTGTTAGGAGAAAAAGAGAATTAAACGATTTAATAGCATTGATAAGTGATGATTCTCTAGATAGTGTAGAATCTACTAAAAAAGCTGGAATGGGAGAGAAATTCTAATGATATTAGTAGATAGTAATTTCTTTATAGCTTTAATAAATGAAAAAGATCAATATCATAAAAGAGCTATTGAGCTATCTAAAGAGATAATGGATGAAGATGATAAGATAGTGCCATTACTCATGTTATCAGAGGTAGTAGCTAGTTTAAGTTCACGATGTGACGGAAAAATAGCTAAAATTGCTTATGAAACTATAATTGATAATTTTACAGTATATTTTCCTGATGAAAGAGATATTAAAGAGAGTATGAATTTAGTTTTAAAATATAATAGTTTAAGTTTAGCTGATTGTTTAGCTGTCTATTTAATGAAAGAAAAAGAAATGATTACTATTTATAGTTTTGATTCTGATTTTGATAAAATAAATGGAATAATAAGGAAATATTAAAAATAAGAAAAATTAATCATAGCTATTTTACCAGTTCTTGTTTTGCAACTTAGTTTTATTAAAATTTTATACTTCTTAGACTAGACACCATGATGTTATTTTATTGATTATTAATGCTCATTTCATCTTTTTCTATTATTTTTTGAATTTTAGTTTTAACATCACTAATATTTCGAATCCTTCTTCTCTATTGAAATATTCTATCGGTTGTTGGTGTTGAATTCCTTGATATTCAATAGTTATATTTCTATTTGAAAAATAAATATCTAAATGTTGTAATTACATCCAGTGAGGTCTTCCATGCCGTTCAATTTTTTCTTCTGAAAATAAATCACAAAGTTTATTAAATAATTTTGCTTCACTAATCCACCTCTCATTAATTAAAGGTTCATTATATTTTTTTTCTAATTTGATTTTCAGCTTTACAAATGCTATAAATTTATTTCTCTTAAAATCATAATTTTCCATATTTTTTAAATATTCATTTTTTAATTCGTAAAACACATTTTTATCATCAAAATAAGCATTTAACTTAATAAAATCGTTTTTCTTTTAATAGAGTATTGATTCCATAATATTTGAATAAAGAGATTAAATCTTTTTTAAAATGAGATTCATTGTTTAATAAGGTTTCTAATACTTTTTTTATTTCGTTTAAATGTTTATTTGTGAAGTCTGAAAGATATTATTCCTTGTTATATATATTAAATCTTTATAATTCAACATCACATGTATTAAATTCTTTGAACCAATTTCTTTTTCAAAAACATCCGACAAAGACCCATACAAAAATAATTCTTAAAATGTAAATTTTTTACATTTTCTTAATTTTAAAGATAAATCATGATTTTTAACATAAAGAATCATCTGATTTCTACATATTTTCCCCTTAATATCAGGAAAAATCAATATTTAAAGATTCTTGGCTAACTTCCATTATTAATATTAATAGAGCATAAATATAATTAAAGAGCATTTGAAAAGTTAGCTATAAATAAAAATATTTATTAAATTTTAATTTTTAAAATAATAATAAGAAAGCTATTTTTTCTGAGGGATTAAATGCTAAGTGTGGATAATGAAAAACTAATTAATAAATGTCTAGATGATTTAATAAAAAAAGACAACAACATCAATATTTCAAAGCTAAAATTAAGATTATGGGATTATATCAATTATATTGCAAAAGAAAACCAGGATGAATTAACAACTGAAACAATTAAAGAGATTGTAAGTAAAATAGCTAATTTAAAAACAATTGAAGATGTTAAACCCTTCATTAAATATGATTGGTTTTTAAATAGCATTGTTGATAATGATTTATGTGCTAAATGTGGAAGTTGCAGTATAGTTTGTCCAAATAACTTAATCGGATTTGATGAAAAACCATTCCTTAATGAAGAGTGCTTAAGAAAAGGAAACGGAATGTGTAAAGAAGTTTGTCCTAGAATAATTTCTGGAAGCTATGATATAAGAACACGCTTAAATTTATCTGAAGAATATTATTATGGAAGTACCAATGTAAAAGGCCAATCCGGAGGAGTAGTTACAAAATTTCTTCAAATTTTACTTGATTTAGGTGAAATTGATGGTGCTGTAGTTATTGGAAGCAGCCATTGGAAACCTTCAAGTATGATTATTACTTCATCTAAAGACCTAACAGACATTAATAAATCCACAAAGAAAAGTAAATACTCTGTATCCTCTCTAAATGCAGTTCGTGAAGCTGGAGAAATGGGTCTTGAAAAAATAGCTGTTGTAGGTCTTCCATGTCAAATTGCAGGACTTAGAAATCTTCAATATCACTCAATTATTTCCAAACATGAAGCTGAAAGAGGGAAAAATGGAAAAGCAGCAAAGCTTCCGAAAATCGAATATTTACTTGGACTCTTTTGTACTGAAAAATTTGGACATGATGAAATATTAGATAAATTAGAAGTTGACATTGATAAAGTTAAAAAATTTGATGTTAACGGACCTTACTTTAAAGCATATACTGATGATGAAGAATACAAAATCAAATTAAGCGACATAAATCCATCTCCAGGTTGCTTAATGTGTAGAGACTTTGATGCAGAGCTAGCTGATATTAGTTTTGGAGAGAAAGGTTCACCAAAAGGTTATACAACAGTTGTTATTAGAAGCGAAAAAGGAAAAAGAATAAAAGACTTAATGAACCTCTATACTGGTGTTGATTTGGAAAGAATTGACTTTATGAAAAGTTTTAAAAATAAACGATTTAATAAAGAAGTTTTAAAACGAGCACAAGAAAAAGCATTTAACTCATTCTATTACATTTGGGGTCATGGCGGTGTTGGAATGGGTCAGAAAGGAAAGGCTTATGTTCGATTTAGAACACCAATTGGCGGATATTACGATGCAGATACCTTAATTAGAATTTCAGAAGTTGCTAAAAAATATAACGGAATCATAAAATTAACTTCCCGTGAAGAAATTGAAATCCAGAATGTTGCATTAAACCAGATAGAAGATTTACTTGAAGATGTTAAAGATGAAGATTTAATAAATGGTACAGAAGGTCCGCTAGTAAGGTCAATAATGTCATGTCCTGGAAAAGAACGTTGTTTACTTGGATTAATAAATACAAATGAAATTGCTTCAAAAATTGAAGAAAAATATGCTGAAAAACCAGCTAATTATAAGTTTAAAATAGGCATTACAGGTTGTCCAAATAAATGTTTAGGTGTAGATACTGTTGATTTTGGTCTACATGGCGTTAAAACACCCAAAACTAATGATGATTGTAATGGGTGTGGGTGTTGTCAAGATGTTTGTAAAGTAGAAGCTATTGAAATTAGAGGAGATACTGCTATTACAAACTATGAATTATGTGTTGATTGTGGAAAATGTATTAAAGCTTGTCCCAACAATGCTAAAGATCTTAAATCAAAAGGATATAATTTATACATTGGTGGAAAAGGTGGAAGAGAGACAGTTATTGGTTATCCAGTCTTTGTTGAAGATGAACAAGAAATTTATGACACACTTGATGCTGTATTTGAAGTTTATAATAAATTAAGTAAAAAACCACAAAGAGAACGTCTAGCAACAACAATTAAACGAGTAACACCAATTAAATTCTTTAATGAAGTTGAAAAATTAAAAATGGGTAAATAAATTACCTATTTAATAGTATGACAAATATATCCAGAAGCTCTGTTTTTAATATCTGAAAAAGTGTATTCTTTTAAGATTTCACCATCCCTGAATACTGTTTTAAGATAATCTTCACCATCACCACCTATTTTAACAGTTTTAAATACACCATTTTCATTAATTAATTTAAATCTTTCAGATTTTGATTTTTTACTGCTATCTAATGGTTTTTTGAATATATCATACCATTCACCATTTCTAAATTGAGCAGAGCATTTAAATGCATTTCTTTGTGTATCACGAGTTACAAGAGAATGCAGGCCTCCACCCATACCAAATATAATGTTTTCAGCAGCCCATCCATTGTTTTTCATAGCAAATAAAACATCTCTGATTTTTTTATAGTCAAGACCATCACCCCATAAAAGACCAACATTACTATCAAAGACTTTATAACCTTCAGGAGTTTTTTTAACACCAAATCCTTCACCAATTATTTCTAAACAATCAATGGTAGTTGAAACTGGATCTCCACTATCTGGTCTGAAAACTACTTTATTATTTTCATTATTTAAAAACTCTAAAATAACTTCATTTAACTCGTTTCCACTATAACATGCATTCTGCAAGAAATTTTGATAATTATAGCTATCTATAACAATCGATAAAATTCCATCTTTCGCATTTTTAACAACATTTACAGCTTGCATAAATTCCCCATCTTGACCCTGGGAAGTCATTACACTATGTTCTGTTGCTTGTACAGAAAATCCATAAATATTATTATCATTATAATAATTCGGAGGAATTGTTAAAGCAGTAAGTGTATCAGTACCTGAAAAGTTAAGCAAATGAGCAGACCCACATAATGCAGAAGATTCTGTTGAAGTTGCACCCCTATAACCAAAATCATGTACCATAAATGCTAAATTATCCTTAGCTGAAGCAGTAACATCCAAATAAAAATTACATACTTTTTTAACCTCAGCAGATAGTGTAGCAACTGTTGATGGATACCAAACTTGTAATAATAATGATTCTAAATAATTTACCAACCAATAACACCTTTTATCAGTATTTTCAACTGCCATAAGTACATTACCTACATCAACAGGCATTCCTTCAGCTACAGCTTTAATTTCAATTGGCAATTTACCATCTAACTCATTAGCTATGTATAACCATCCATCGGTATTAAAGATACCTTCACCAATATGGGAATTTACAATTTTTCTGCTTCTAGAACTTTTTCCTCGCTAACAACATTACCATTTAAATACTTTTTAAGAATGTATTGTAGTCCATAAAAGATAGTTTTGTTAAATTCTCCACCAACTCTACTTTCAAGGTAAGAATATATTTTTTCTGTTCCTTTAGGATAGAAATAGTGATGAGTTAATTTATAACTATCTGTTAAAAGACATATGTTATTTTTTATCATTAGTTACCCCCTTTAATTGATTAGGTTGTTTTTAATTGTATATAAATCATGTTATTAAATTATATTACCTTTAATTTCAATCAAAAAGTTTACATTTTTATACCTCATTTTAGTTTAACCTTAAAATTCTACACAAGAGTACTCAAATTACATCAATAATAACCATTAGAAGAAACATTATTTTATGTTAGACGCGAATAAATTTAATTATTTTATGCGTAATTTTAATTTAATGGATTTAATTAAAGTATTCAATATTATTAAATTGCTAAATCTATATATCAAAAGCAATATTTAATAAAGACATTTTAATTTATTATAACAATTCCTTAATACATTCTTTAACATCATCTAAGTCTTCAGTAGGTTCAAATCTTTGAACAACATTACCTTCACGGTCAACTAAAAATTTAGTGAAATTCCATTTAATATCATTATTATCTGCATAATTTTCATCAATTGTTTTTAAAAATGAATCTAAATTGCTAGCACCTTCACCAGTAAAACCCGTAAATGCTTTTTCACCTTTTAAATACACATATAATGGATCTGCATTTTCACCATTAACATCAATTTTATCAAAAATTTGATAAGGAACTAACCATTTATTACGACAAACCTCTTTGATTTCTTCAATGGAACCTGGAGCTTGTCCTCCAAACTGATTACAAGGAAAATCTAAAATTTCAAACTCATCATCCCTAAATTCATTGTAAATTTCGCCTAATTGAGTGTATTGGGGAGTAAAACCACATTCAGTAGCAGAATTAATAATTAAAAGAACCATACCTTCAAAATCTTTTAGTGAAATCATATTTCCTTCGCTATCTTTAACTTCAAAATCATAAACTGACATTTTATAACCTCATTATAATTTATGTATAAATTTTAAAAGTCTATTATTAAAAAAGTTATTATTTAAATTAAAGAAGAATACATAACATATTTATCATTTGAATTAAATGAAATCTAAATATATTTTTTCTAAAAAAAACTTTTTAAGTTTTTTAAAATTTATTTTTTTTAAAAGATAAATTTAAATATTTATTTAAAACATATTATTAATCATATTAAAAAAAGTGATAATATGATACAAAGAGAATTTTATTTAAATAAAATAAAAAAAGTTTGGGATAGGGAAGAAATCAAAATAATAACAGGCGTACGTCGTTGTGGAAAAACAACTATTTTAAAACAAATAATAACTGAATTAAAAAAACGTGAAATAAAAAATGAAAATATATTATATATTTCCTTTGAAACAGCTCAATACAAAAAAATAACAAATGAAAATCAATTAGATGAACTAATTTATAAAAAAACTAAAAATTCAGTTGGAAAAATTTATCTACTTTTTGATGAAATTCAAAATGTTAAAAACTGGGAAAGATCAATTAACTCATTTCGAGTTGATTTAGACTGCGATATTTATATAACGGGTTCAAATTCCCACCTACTTTCAGGTGAGCTTGCAACATTATTGTCTGGACGTTATATTACAATAGAAATCTATCCATTATCATTTAAAGAATTATCTAATTATTATAAAGATAAAAATGATATTGAATTATTTAATCATTATTTGAGTTATGGAGGATTTCCTGGAATTTTAAGATATGAAAATGAAGAAAAAATAGATTACTTAAGAGATTTATATGTTACAATCACCTACAATGACATTATAACCAAAAATAATATCTCAAATATTGATTTATTAGAACGATTAATGGAATTTATGGTTTGTAACATTGGTAATACATTTTCAGCTAATTCAATTACAAAATATATGAAAAATGAAAATCAAAAAACAACAACAAACACCATTATCAATTATATAAACAATGTTACAAAAGCATTTATTTTTTATCAAGTAAAACGTAGAGATATAAAATTAAAAAAGAAATTATTAATTTCAGATAAATATTATCTAGTTGACCCTGCATTTTACTATCTATTTAATAATGAAAATGAAAGAAATTGGGGTCAATTACTAGAAAATATAGTGTTTATAGAATTAAAAAGAAGAGGATATGATATTAACATTGGAAAAATATATGATTTAGAAATAGATTTTATCTGTAAAAAACTTGATAAAAAAATTTATATTCAAGTTTCTCAATCAATAATTGATACTAATACACGAAAAAAAGAATTAAAAACATTGAAAAAAGTTAAAGATAATTATCCAAAATATATTATAACAATGGATCAATACAATTTTTCAAATGAGGGAATAATTCACTTAAACATTATTGATTTTTTAAAATCGAGTTATAATGAATTTTAGTATTATAATTTCTTAATCACTTTTCTTTGATTATTTAAAATATTAGTTTGCTTTTTAAAATCATCTGATATTCTTTTATCGAATTTGAATGCACTCCACTTTTTATCCCCTAAGAGATGTATAGAACATATTTCTCACTATTTACAAATATAAGAAAACTAAAATCAAAAATAATATCAACAACGATTAAATTTGTTTTACTAGCTAAAATCTTAAAGCTTTCAACAGTATATAAAAAAATGTCTTGGAACGTCTATTTTAAACCGGTTAACACCATATTTTTTTAAATAAAATCAGATTTAATAGGAATCCTGATAAAAATTAATCCATCTTTATTAAGTAGTTTTTCATAACATCTAAGATTTTTTAAAGGATTTTCCATATGTTCAAGAATGGTTCGAAAAAATCACATCATATTTTTTTTAGAAGGTTTATATTTTCAAAGAAATTTTAATATCCCTAGGAATATTCATCATCAATGAATAAATCAATGTCATCTAAACCTTTATAACCTCCAGCACTTAGATAAGATAAAAACTCTCCTTTTTCAAATCCCACATCTAAAATAGATGAGTTTTTATTAAAATATTTTTCAGATACTTTTTTCTCCAAAGCTATTCAAAAACTGGAACAAAATTTTTAGGTACTAAAAAACCACCCATTACATTAACTAAATATAAACCTACAAATTTTCTAAGAAATTTATTTTTAAAAGTTGCTCTGTCTTGATAATGCCCATAATAACTATAATAATCAGCAATATTTTTAGGAATGTTTTTTATAAATAACAACCACAATTTTAACATTCGACATGTCCAAATTCTTCTCTAAGGTCCATTTATAGTTTTTTGACAAAATAAGATTCATTATTTTGATTATTCCATATTGGGCATTTCATTATGTTCTATCCTATAAAATAAATATTACATCTAAAAAATACTATACAAAACATATCATTAGTTGTTTATTGAAAAAATAATTTATCTATTTAACAATTGTCTTAAAATAGTTTTATCATCCTCATCTGTTGTCCTAATAGCTATTATAACAACTAAATAAACAATGATTCCAATAGGAATAGCTAACCATACACTTAAACCTAAAATATTTAATACAAAACCCATTATAACTGAAGCCATAATAATTTTAACTAAATCAAAGATCAAATGTCTATCTGGAAGTTGATTAATCTTAGACAACATGTATAACTCTAGAATTAATATTAAAACCTCACTTAAAACCGTAGCAATAGATGCACCATAAACGGAATAATTAGGAATCAAAATAAAATTTAAAATAACATTAAATACCGCAGCTATTGAGTAAATTTTAGTAACAGAAAACTCTTTGTGAGATGCATTTAAAACTAATGATGCAGCTCCGTTGATAAATAAGAAACAGACAGTCCAAATTAATATTTTTAATACATTATCCGCCTCTGCAAATGCATTTCCATAACATATACGAATAACATCTCCTGCATAAAATAAAGTAGCAATAGCTAATGGAATCGTTACTAAAGATAAATATTTAACAGACTTATTAAAACTTAAAGTAAGCATGTCCCTATCATTTTTAAATAACTTACTCATAACAGGAAAAACAACTGCAGAGTAAATTGTGTAAAACAGTGTTAAAACATTAATTAATTTATATGAAGCATTATAAAGACCAGTTGGATAAGCTCCAATAAATTTAGTCAACATAACCATATCGATAGAATAATAGACAGTATAAAATAAACTTGTAAGAGCAAATGGGATTCCTGCAATAATTAATTTTTTAGAAAGATCTTTGTCAAATAATAATTTAGGAACTATAAAATACCTTCTTATAGCTAAATAACTATAAATTAAAGCTAATATATTAGCTATAATATATGCAACTGCAATTCCAAAAAGTCCAAAACTTGTAAATGTAACAATTACAATGAAAACAAATGTTAAAACATTTAAGATAATATTAGATATTGCCTGGTATTTGATTTTTTCATGTGCTTGGAAAGATGCATAAAATAGATTGCAGAATGACTTAATAACACTTTCAAAAGCAAATAAAAATATGACAAAACCTATTCTATTATTCCAGCCAAATAAATTAACAATAATTAAAGTTACTGCCAAATAAACAAATGACAGTAAAATTTTAATAGTCAATGCATTACCTATATAAGACTTTTCTAAATTAGAATCTGTAGAAATAGCTCTTGTAATATAAGTAGTCATACCCAAATCAGCAATAACCACTAATAAATTAGCAAATGAAACAGCATTTCCAAAAATACCATTATCAACCACTCCTAAATAAGGAGTAGCTAAAATTGTCCAAAAAAAAGCAAGAACACTTGTCAAAATCTGAGATATCATCATCCAACTCATGTTTGCAAAAACTCTTCTAACATTACTCATAAAACCACTCATTAGCTAATTAAGATATTGATTTTTTTGTTTTGTTGTTCAATATTGAAAAATTGATCCAATGTCATTTTTTAAAGTACCTTCTGCATTATACACAGGAATAATTACACTAATTTTATACATTCAATCACTTTAATTAATAGAACTTAAATAATCCATGAAATTCTTTTTATTTTCAATTGCAGAAGTTGTAGGTCTTCCAAGATCATCTCTAGCACCAATAGATGACATTACTTCAATGAAACTTAGTTCATTTCTTGATTTAGCCTTTAAAAGTTCATTATCTAAATCATCAAAATTATCTACACAAACTGCATAGTAATATCCACAAGCTTTAGCTATAGCAACCATATCTATTTTTGAAGCTACAGTCGGCATTCCCCCAACAGTTTCATGAGCTCCATTATTTATTAAAATATGAACCATGTTTTTTGGAGAATAACTCCCTATAACTGCCATTGCACCCATATGCATAAGTGCTGCACCATCTCCATCAATACACCATATTTTTTGATTTTTTTTATTAATAGCCACTCCCAAACAAATTGAAGAAGAATGGCCCATTGAACCTACAGTAAGGAAATCTTGCTTATGACTTTGATTTCTCTCTGTTCTTATTTCAAAAAGCTCACGACTAGTTTTACCTGTTGTTGAAATAATTGGATCCTCATTAGTTATATCAACAATGTGGTTAATAATATTTTCTCTAGTCATTGAATTTTCATTTTTATATTCTATTTTTTCATCATAACTTAAAGCTCCTTTTTTAATAACAAAAGCCACATCTTTTCCTGTTTTAAGAATATTATTATAATCATTCATCACATCTTCAAGCTTCTCAACAGTAGTATTTTCATCAATGACAAAGTTTTTAATACCCATATCATCAAGTAATCTACAAGTAACTTCACCTTGATAAATATGCTGTGGTTCATCATGTTTTCCAGGTTCTCCACGCCATCCTATTACAAAAATAACTGGAATTGCATATACTTTATCATTTAAAAGTGATGCAACAGGATTAATAATATTTCCTTCGCCACTGTTCTGCATATAAACAACAGGGACTTTATTAGTTGCTAAATGATAACCCGCTGCAAGAGCTGTACAGTTACCCTCATTAGCAGCTATAATATGATGTTTTTCATTTATACCATATTCGTTCATTAAATAATTACAAAGTGCTTTAAGCTGTGAATCCGGCACTCCTGTATAGAAATCAGCACCTAATATTCTTACAAATTCTTTAACTTCCATAAAAATTGCCTTATATTATTTATCTAATTGAGGAGTAATTATTTTATCAATTAAGAAATTTGCTGTTTTTTCTATATCCTCATAATCAACAGATTTTGGTAAATCGACATTAAATATATTTTTAACTTTAGTAATTAAATCATCAGTATAAAATAGTCTACCTTCTTTTATATTTTCAATGCCATCTAAAGCCAAAGATTCCCTATTAGCTCTATCCATTTCCTCAAATGTAAATACTGATTCATCAATCCATGCAGAAATCTTATTTTCTTTATAACCAATGATAACTGGATATCCTCCAATATTTCCAAATACACCAGGACTAAAAATCTTTTGATTTTCACCAGTACGAATAGCTTCGATTATTGCAGTAATAATCCTATAATTACTTGAAGCATTCATCATGTTTCTTTTTTGGTCAACAGGCATGCTTATAGAACATGCTTTAAAAATTTCATCATGATCTATTTCTTGTTCTTCATCATTATAATATATCTTTAATGGTAATTTTACACCTTCACTTTGACCTTCTTTACTAATACAAACATCATGAAAATGTCCTGCAGCAAAATTAAAATCTACATTCCAAAAATCATCAACACCTAATATATTAGCAACGGCAAATTTCATTCTTGGAATTAAATGATTTAAATTTCCACTTCCAAAGTCAGGATAATCTTTTTTGGCACTTTTTAACCATGGAATAACAGCATCAGAATAAGAAGTATTAATAACAATTGCGTTTGTATCTGTTTTGTTACAAGCCTCCATTATGTTTTTTGTAAATTTAATAGAAAGAGGTGTCCATATGCCATAAGCTCTTATATTATTCCAAGATATGCTACCATATTTAAGACCTGGATATGCCCTACTTGAATTTATAATAAAGTCAGGATTATGTTTACTTATAACATTAACTATAGATTCAATATCGTTTAAGTCTACCTCAGATTCAATATCTATTTGGCTTTTATTAACTTCCCTTATAAGGCTCGCAATTTTAATGATATTAACATCAGATTCCATTTTTTCATAATTACGACCAACAACAATTATTTTAATTGAAGGATCATTTTTACTTACTAAAAAGTCTAATAAGTATGTTCCAACACTTCCCAAACCAATTATCATGACTGTAATATTCCCATCATTTACATGATTCTCAACAACTTGTAGTCTTTCATTTAAATTTTTCATATTACTCATTCCAGTAATTTTTTATTATTTTATAATCATCTCTTGTATTACAATTTACCCAATGCTTTAAACCTATTATCTCTATAGACTCTGTATCATCTAATAAATCTAAATATTTCTGAATAATAGCTAAATTATTATCTTCAATAGAATTTTCTTTAAAGAATTTATTTGAAATTTTTAAAGCATCTATATCTTTAAATTTCCATAATTGCCCTGAATTAAAAATACATTCAAATGCTTCATTAATATTTAATAACCCATGTTGACTATTAAAAGCATAACAAAAACGATTTTTATCATTTTTATATAAAACAACTGCTTTATTAGAGTATATTGGTTCATAATTAAATGTTAAAACATTTTTATTAGAATTAACAACATTTAAAAATGATTCATCATCAATATCCAAATCACCTTCAACAAATAATATTTCATCAATGTCAGAAATAGTACTAATAGCCTTATTTATGCCTAGATATAAGCTATACCCCGAACTTAAATCAAAAAAATGACTATTATTTACCATTAAAATCTTTTCAATTATATTGTTAGGAAGATAGTTATAAATATAATTTTCTAAATCTGAATATTTATATCCTCCAACAATAACAATAACATCAGCGTATTCAACTTTTTTAATTAAATGATAAATTAATGTATCTTTTGGATTATCTTCATAATAAATACATTTTAAAATCTTTTTTTCATCTAAAATATCTTTGTTAAATCTACTAGATACTCCGGCAACAGTAATTATTGCAATTTTCAAATTAGTCACCTATTTAGTATAATTTTCAATACATTCATCCAATCCTTCATCTAGAGAAATTTTTGGTATCCATCTTGTTTTAGTTCTTATTTTTTCTGTTGATAAAATTCTTCTTTCAGGATCAGATTCCCTAAAACCATCAAACTCAATTATAGGTTCAATATCCATCTTTTTAGCAATTATTTTAACCAAGTCAATAATAGAAACTTCTTCATCAGTAGCTACATTATATATTGAACCATCTAATGATTCACTAGATTTAATTAATTCAATAACAGCATTACAACTATCATAATTATTTAAAAAAGTTCTACGATTTTTTCTAGAATTTTCCAATAAAACAACTTTTCCATCATTTTTAAGACTATTGATAATATGGGGAATTACATGTTTAGGATACCTTTCGTCTTTACTATATACATTTGCAAAACGAATAGAACAACCTTTGATTTTTCCTTTATTTACTGCATCTTTCATAAAGAACTCTGTTAACAATTTTCCAGTTGCATAACTTGTTCTTTGACTATGTTCTGCATCAGCCATAGTAATATAATCAGATTCTTTAACTCCACCATATTCATTCCATGAATTCATTGAATAAATTTCTGATGTGGAACAATTAATATACTTATCAGCTCCAACTTCAATAGCTTGATTCAAAAAATTATTCATACCAACAACATTTGTTTCATAAGTTTCATGAACATTATAGAAGTGTTCTGTATGAACTACAGCAGCACAATTGATATAAACAATTTCATTATAAGATTTTTTTGAGTTTAAAACAAGAAATTTTATCTTGCTCATTTCTTCTGTATTATTTAAATCATATTCAAAAAAATCAAATCTATCATCATCTATACAATCACTTACAGTGTCAATTGAAGATGCATAAAAATTATCAAAGCCGATAATTTTTACTTCCTCATCAGATTCACCTAAAAGTTGACGAACTAATTCATTTCCAGTCATACCTGTAACACCACTAATGACATATAATATTTTCATTAATAAAATCCTCCAATAATTTAAATTCCTTTTTCTAATCTTTTCCGATAAAAATCATCAACACTACCATCATATAAATCCATAGCTTTTTTTCTAGGATAATTAACAGTATTTAAACTTACAGACATGTCCTTTATATCAATAATAGCATATTGAGCATTAGGATTATGATTTCTAGGTTGTCCTACAGAACCTGGATTAATAAAATGTACAATCTTTTTGTTTCTCATTTCAACATCATCTGCATTATAAAACTTTTGAAAATAATGTGAATAATGTGAATGTCCTGAAATTACAATATCATATGATGAATAATCGCCATTCACATTTTCTGGAAAAATAGCTCTCCAAAACGGATCTAATAATGAACCATGAATAGCTAATATCTTTTTACCACCTATTTCAAATTCAAAATATCCTTGTTTAATTAATTCTCTATTAAGATAATTTTTTACATTTTGATTAAGATGTGAATTGGTATATTTTGCTGATTCAACCCCCCTAATACTTGAAAAATTAGAATAATCTGATGTCAAAATAGCTTTTTCATGATTTCCCCAAATATTACATAAAATATTTCCATCAAAATCATCTTTAAAGTACTCAACAACCTCATTAGATTGCATTCCATAATCTATTAAATCACCTAATAAAAAAATTCCTTTAATATCATGATTATTTAAATCTTTCATAACTTCTAATAATGCATATAAATTTCCATGAATATCTGATAAAATTGCATATTTTGACATTTAATCACATTATATCTCATCAATTAATGTTATTATATCTTTAATAGACATGAGTTTATTATCAATTTCTTCTGCTCTATGATGTTTAAGAATACTTTTTGCAGCATCTTGCATTGCTGGAAAAGCCGCCCTTAATAGTTGATTTGCATATATTACAATATTAACACCATGTTTTTTAAGTTCTGATTCAGTGATTGAATTAAAAGATGATGGAACTACAACAATTGGAGTTTTTTGATCTTCATCTCTAAATTTATCACAGAATTCTAAGATTTCAGAAGGGTCTTTTTTTCTACTGTGAATCATGATTCCATCAGCACCTGCATCCCTAAATGCAAATGCTCTTTTAAGCGCATCATCCATTCCTTTTTCGAGAATCAAACTTTCAATTCTTGCAATAATCATGAAATCATCAGAAATTTGTGCTTTTTTACCTGCAGCAATTTTTTCACAAAAGTGTTCTATATCATCTTGTGTTTGCTCAACATCAGTTCCAAAAAGTGAATTTTTCTTTAATCCTACTTTATCTTCAATTATAATTGCAGAAACTCCCATTCTCTCAAGAGACCTAACTGTATAAACAAAATGTTCCGCAATACCTCCTGTATCTCCATCAAAGATAATTGGTTTTGTAGTAACCTCCATAATGTCATTTATTGTTCTAAATCTTGAAGTCATATCAACAAGTTCAATATCAGGTTTTCCTTTTTCCGTACTATCACATAAACTAGATACCCACATTGCTTCAAACTGGTCTATAACCTCACCATCAGCAAGAACTGTTTTTTCAGCAATTAAACCAGTTAAACCACTATGAACTTCAATAGTTTTTACAATCGGAACAATATCAAGTAATCTTTTTAATCTTGCTCTTCTAAGTTCAGGCATAGCAAGTTTTTCTTTCATTTGTTTATCAATTTTTTGAACATGTTCATTGAAAGTATATGGAATCTCAATAAGCTCACCACCATATCGACTTGTAACTTCGATAATGTTTTTTCTTATAAGCTTCATGGAGTCTTCTTCCCAATTATTTCCATGAATAACATAATCTGGGCGAATTTCTTTAATTATATTATCATACATAATTTCATTTTGAACAACAACATCTTTAATACCAGAAATATTTTTAACTATCTCCATACGTTGCTCAGTACTCTTTAGTGGAAATTGATTATATTTAACCATTTCTGAATCACAAAGAACACCTACAATTACATCACCATATTTTTTAGCTTCTTTTATTAAATTTAAATGTCCCTCATGAATTATATCTGTGCAAAAACAAGTATAAACAATTGGATTATTTAATGTCATGTTGAACTCCCAGTATTTATTAATATTCTTAATAATAATTTAAATACATACAATAAATATTTAGATAGATATAAATTATAATTATTTATCTTTTTTTTATTATATATTCCTATAATCATTTTATTAATATAAAATCATACATTAATAATATTAATTATCAATATATTCCAAAATCAAGTTCAGATATTTTATGATTAATTCTATCTTTTTTATCTGGAATCTTCATATAATCTCCATAAATTTTTGATAAAGTATAATTATAATTTTGAGCTACATTTACCTCAATTGATTCAAATTTTATTTTAATTGGTTTTCCAAAATCTTTTCTTTCATAAACCGCAGGTTGACCAACCTCTGAAAAGTCACATACCATTTTTGAATTATCATCTTTATTAATTTTCATCAATTTTAAATTCAAATTACTTATTGTAATAGGTTTAATTTTTAGTAATTTAAAAATATTATGAATAATATTTGAAGGTATTTGTACAAACTTAGGATAACCCTCTAATTTAATTGCAGCTATTGTAGTTAATCTATCTAAAATTCTACAAATTTTTACCTGAAAAAAACGTTTAAAACGATTATCAGTAATGTTGTCTAAAACAAAAATATCTATGAAAATCTGAGATTTGAAATTTACCTGATTAGCCCACCACTCTTCAAATTTTGTACCATTTAACATCATTTTAGTAAAATAAAGAAAATAATCATCATGCGTTTTAACATTAACAAAAGTATATTTATCATTTTCTTTTTTAGAAACAATTTCTAAGAATTTTTCATAATCTTTTCTAAATAAATATACATCAACATCATCATCCCAAGGTATAAAACCATTATGACGAACTGCTCCTAATGCAGTACCGCCACATACATAATAATTTAAATCATTTTCTTCACAAATTTCAATAAAATCTTTTAAAATCATTAATAAAACTTTTTGTAAATGTTTCAAATCTTCAGATCCTTCTTTAATATAAAACATTATAATCACATAGTTAATATTTTCCAAAATCAATTTTTTCAGGAGCAAATGCAAATCGTTTATCCTTAGGAGGTAATTCCATATAATCTCCATAAATACGTGTTAAAACTTTATCATAATTATTTGGAACATTAACCTCAATATCTTCAAATTTAAACTTTTTAATATGTTTAAAATCATCCTTATTATAAATTGGCATTTGACAAATAGCTGGAAAGTCACATAATTCCTCACAATTTTCATCTTTATACTTAGAAAACATATTAACACATTTTTGCTTAATACTAGTAGATTTGATGGGGATAATCTTTAATAAATAATATAAAGAACGTTGAATAATTTCCTTAATTCTTGAAAAATTCTCATATTTTATAACAGAATATATTGTAAGTTGATTAAGAATAAAACTTAGATACTTCTGAAAAAATCTTTTAATTTTATTATTGGGAATATTATCCAATATAAAAATATCAATAAAAATTTGAGTTTCATAATTTACCTGTTTTGCCCACCATTCCTCAAATTTTGTACCTTTTAAACCTAATCTTCCAAATGTATAAAAATAATCTTCCTCATTAATAACATTAAAAAAATCATATTTAGGATTATTGTCTTTCAAAAATATTTCGTTTAATTTATCAAAATCTTTTCTAAACATGATTACATCAACATCATCATCCCAAGGTATGAAACCTTGATGTCTTATAGCTCCAAGTAAAGTACCCCCATAAACAAAATATGTTAAATCATTTTCTTCACAAATTTCAATAAAGTCTTTTAAAATCATTAATGAAACCTTTTGCAAATGTTTTAGAGTATCATCATCATATTTTTTTATTTTTCTCATAATATCCCAATACTATTATTAATCATTAAACATTGTTTCAGCTATTTTTACATCAAATGGTCTTGTAATCTTAAAATTAGATTTTTCACCTACAAATAAATGAACATATTCATCTTTCATATTAAATAAAACCATTGCTTCATCTAATTTCTCAATTTCATCAAATTCCAAATCATTATAAATTTTTAAATATTTTTTAATATTAAATGTTTGTGGAGTTTGTGAATGATATAGATTTTCTCTTAAAGGCACAAAATCAAGTTTAGATCCATTTTTACTCTCAAAAATCACGTCTGTTGCAGGGATGACTGGGCTTGCTGCACCGTACTTTTGAGCATATTTTATGCTTTTTTTAATTAAATCAGGACTTGCAAAAATCCTAGCTGCATCATGTGTTGCTAAAACTGAATCATCATTTGCTCCATTTTTTAAAGCATAATCAATTGAATTTAATATTGTATCTCTTCTTTCAACTCCTCCTTCAATTACAATTAAACGTTTATCTAAAGGAAAATAGTTATTAACTAATTCTTGAGTTTCATTAATATATTCTTTTGGAGATGATATGATTATTTTTTTAAATTCATCTACCCTAACAAATTTTTCAATTGAATGAGCTAAAATTGGAATTCCATGAATTTTTAAAAATTGTTTTGGTTCTTGGCAATTTAATCTTTTACCAATTCCTCCAGCTAATATTGCAGCAAATACCATTTGAATTCCTCATAGTTTATTCCATAATTTCATAAATGCTTCTTTTGGATTTTCGTTTTCAATAATTATTTCATGAACAAAATCAACAGTTAAAGCATTGATATTTAAATCATCACATATTCTTTTTAGGATTTTAGATGTGTTTTTACCTTCAAATAACACACCAGATGCTTTTTCATCTATTATAAGATTTTGTCCTCGAAGAACACCTAAAGTATGATTTCTACTTACATTTAATGTAGATGCAGTTATTATATCTCCAAAACCACAATAATCATCTACTGTTTTTCTAAGACCACCTAATTCCTCAATTATCTCTTTTGTTTCTGTGTAACTCTTAGTAAAAACCGCAAATCTAGCATTAGCATTAATATCCATTCCCTCTAAAATACCTTGTGAAATTGCTAAAACATTTTTAATAATACCACAATATTCAGTTCCAATAATATCATTATTTTTATTTATTTTGAATTTATTACTTGATAGTGCTAAATATACTTTATCTAAATAATTTTCATTGGAACTTGCAATTGTTGTTGCACTAAATAAACTTTTCATCATTTCAGATGCAATATTCGGTCCTGATAACACAACTGCAGGTCTTTTAATCACTTCTTCAATTATTTCACTCATTCTTTTATTAGTAGAATGTTCTAAACCTTTAGCTGTGCTAACTAAAATACACTCAGGTGGAATTATTTCATTTAATTTTTCAACAATTTCTCTCATAGTTGACGAAGGAATACACAAGAAAATAATTTCGCATTCCTTTAAATCGTTTAAATCATTGACAGCAGTTATATTTCTATGTAATTCTATATTTGGATAGTATTCTAAATTATATCTTGTTTGATTGATCATATCACAAATTTCTTTTCTCTTAGCATATAATAAAAGTTCATTAGTATTTTCAGCTACAATTTGTGAGATTGCAGTTCCCATAGCTCCTGCACCAACCACACCAATTTTTAAAGACATTAATATTCCTCATTAATTTTAATTACTATAACTATGTAAAAAAAGATATTAAAATATTATTGAAAATTAATAATAAACATATTTCTTTACCAACAAAATAATTATTAAATACATTTTAATATAAAATAATGTATGAATTCATGGATTTATTTAATAATAGCTGGTATTTTTGAAATGGGCTGGGTTATTTCACTTGAACTTTCCCAAAATTTTACAAAAATTAATTATATCGTTTTAACTACTATTTTAATGATTTTTAGTATTGTTTTTTTATCATTTTCATTTAAAACTATTTCGATGGGGACGGCTTATGCTTGTTGGACTGGAATTGGAGCTGTTGGTGTGATACTTATTGGAATATTATTTTTTAATGAATCAACAAATTTTTTAAGAATATTATTCATCACTTTGATTGTTTTAGGAATTATTGGTTTAAAATTAACTAATTCATAAATTATTTAAAAATCTTAATTAATATACATTTTAGTAGGTGAAAAATTATGAATGACAAATGGGGATTAACAGTTCGTGGAATCTGTGAAATTGATGGTGAAATTTTACTTTTAAAAATTAGATCTAAATCTAAACATGACTCTCATAAATGGGAAATTCCTGGTGGAAAAGTTAAAAAAGGAGAATTTTTTGATGAAGCCTTAAGAAGAGAATACCTGGAAGAAACCGGTTTAGAGATTTTTATTGAAAATTTATTTGATGCTATTCAAAGAGATTATACTGCTTGTAAAAGTGGTGAGGAAGTTAAATCTATTCAACTTATTATGAAGGTTAATGCAAAATCTAAGAATGTTAAAATTAGTGCAGAACATGAAGATTACAAATGGTTTAGTAAAGAGGAAATAAACGAACTTTATAATCAGGATTTACTTAGTGATGCTAGTAAAATAGTGTTTAAAAAATAATGATGAAATATAAATTACAAGTATTAATGCAATTAGATTTTCAAACGTTGATATGAATCCTAGAAAATCTAGTTGAAACACATTATAAACGTCTTTTGTTGCAATTGCTGATATTACAAATGGAAATGTAAATGCAGCAAATGTTGGATAAAATTCTATTTTTTGATTAATTACAAAGTTGTAAAATGAGAAAATATAAAATATTATTGCTATTATGTAGATAACAGTTATGAAAACTTTGTCAATTTCATATGAACTAACATATCCTACAAGAAGGATTGAAAATAATGCAGTGTAAATACAAATTAATGGTTTTGCACTATCCTCCTTTAAAGGAAACTTAAAGTATCTGTATGAAATCAATATTAATGTAGGTATCATTAATGCGAAAGTGAAATTAAAGAAAATATATGCATACTCACTAAAGCTATGTGCTGGAGAAGTAATTGATGCCATTGTAAGACCAATATAGACAATCCACCATGAAGCATGAACATCTTCAATATTAAAACTATCAAAAAGGTATTTTTTAGTAAAACAAATTATTATTACAATATGAATTAAAATAGCTAAATACCATAAAAGAACTGAACTTTGAGTAAATGGTGCAAAATAAGCACTAATACTCATTAGGCTCATTGAAAAAGTACCAAAACTACTTAATCCAATAACTGTATCTAATTCACTTTTAAAAGAATTAAATGAAAAAATTAGCTTAAAAATAAGTAATAATAGAATAATAAATCCTAAAGCTAAAAATATATATTTAAACTTCTCGAAAATATTTCCTAATGATAAAATCGCAAGCATTATCCCACTAATAGATAATGGTAAGTTATTAAAGAATTTGTTCATAAACATACTTATTATATCAAATGATATAAATAGATTAAAAGTTTAATATTAAGTTAATGACAACAAATTTGCTTTCAATAATAGTTGTAGCCATAGCTCTTGCTATGGATGCATTTAGTGTATCCTTAACAAAAGGATTTTCCCAGAAGAACTTAGAAAATAAACATATTTTATATTACGGATTATTTTTTGGTGGTTTTCAATTTATGATGCCTGTATTTGGCTTTTTATGTGGAAATACCATCAGCTCATTAATTTCATCTTTTTCTCCAATTGTTGGATTTATACTTCTTTTAGCAATTGGATTAAATATGATTAGAGAAAGTTTAAGTGGAGGTGAAGAAATAAGTGATGAATTTAGTTTTAAAGAATTAACCTTACTTGCCATTGCAACTAGTATTGATGCTTTTGCTGTGGGAATTACATTTGCACTTTTAAATGATCCTCTTTTATTATCCTGTTTTATAATTGGAATCGTTGCTTTTATATTCGGTGTATGTGGAATATTCATTGGAAGAAAAGTTGGAGATTACTTTGGAGATAAATTCCAAATTGTTGGTGGAATCGTACTTATCCTAATTGGTGTTAAAATTTTACTTGGAATATAAAAAAAATTTAGGCATACCTAAAAGTTTATATACTATGACAATCTAAGTATGTATGATGATAAAAATTTAGGTTGTCCTAAATTTTAATCATATATCAATCAAAAAATACAATCTCCAAAAAAAAGTAGAAAGAAATTTCTATAAATCAAACATGAAAACACCCTTTCATGTATCCTTTTGGTGTTTAAGCAGCCAATTAAACACCAAAAACCCCTTTTTATAATTTCCAATTAATTTGAGAAATATTATTCTTTTTTAGAAAGTCATTAGCTAATTTAAAATGATTAGATTTAAAAAATCCACGTCTAGCAGAAAATGGACTTGGATGAGAAGTAACTAAAACCAAATGACTAGGATTATTTAATAACTCCTTTTTAACTTCAGCTTGTTTTCCCCATAATAAAAAAACAATAGGACTTTCTTTTTTGTTTAAAAGTTTAATAACATTATTAGTAAAAGTCTGCCAACCACATTTACTATGAGAATTAGCATTACCTTCCTCAACAGTTAAAACAGTATTTAACAAAAAAACTCCTTGGTTAGCCCATGACTCTAAACAACCAGAATCAGGAATAGGATAACCATACTCATTAGCAATCTCCTTAAAAATATTTTTAAGAGAACGAGGAATAGGTCTATTGGGTGGTGTTGAAAAAGCAAGCCCATGAGCCTGACCTTTCTCATGATATGGATCTTGACCTAAAATAACTACTTTAACTTCACTAAAAGGAGTTAATTTAAATGCATTGAAAATATCACCAAAAGGAGGATAAATAGTTTTAGTATTATACTCGTTTAATACAAATTCCTCTAAATTTTTAAAATAATCCTTATTAAATTCATCTTTTAAAAGTATATCCCAATCATTACCTATCATAAAAACCATTAAAAAAAAGATAAAGTGTTAAAACGTTTGTTTACCGCTATTTGGAGTTAAACTAACAGTTACACTATCCTGCATATTTCCATTTGAATCATAGATATTAATAATTGCAGAATCAGGATAATACTTATAAGAATCAGCACTATTTACATGAATATAACCTGATGAATCCACAGTTTTTTGAACCATATTCCCATTATTCAATGAATTACCATCACGACTGTAATAAATCTGAATTGTAACTTTCTCACCAGCATGATTAGAACCTACATAAATAGACGCCTCAGTTTTATCAGATAAACCACTACCAGTACTAATACTACCTCCTAAAATGCTTAAAGGTAAATTAGACGAAGTATCATAATAGCTAGAAGTTGAATAAGATAATGCATCTTTATTTGTAACTTCAATGGAATTAATCATTTTCTCTAAGAGATCTAAATTATCACCCATTAATGAGAAATAACATCCATCAATTGATTTTTCCACAACATAAAACTTACTATTATCTTTATATGTGTATACCTTAACATCACCATCAACTTTAATGAAATTAAAATTATCAGACATATCCGGTTTGATAGGGCAAAACATTAAAGCATATGCATCATATGAATAATCACCAGTATTTCTATAAGAATAAAATACAATACTCATATCAGATCCATCTTCAATAAAATTAGAAGATTTAGGAACTGACATTTTTATAACATCACCAAAATTCTGAGTTTTTAATTCAATTTTCGTGGATTGGGTTGTTGCTTGTGAATTTTCACTATTTCTTACAGGAACTTCAACACTTCTGTTAGAATTAGATAAAGGAACCTCAACACTATTAGGATTATTATCTTGAGATAAAATACCCGAAGAATACACAAAAGTACCCGCTAAAACAATAACTACGATAGCCAAAATAGCCATTATCATCTTTTTATTATCACTATTTGAAGAATTATTAGAACTTACAGATTCAATGACACTTTTATGATCAATAGTTTTTTTAGCTAAAGGTGTTCCACAGCTTTTACAAAACTTTGCATTATCACTATTTTCAATTTTACACTTTGGACATAACAATTAAAACACCTAAATATTCATTTAATAATATTTTATTAAACTAACTACATAAAATTTTTTAAAATGTTTGAGTTCCACTAGTTGGACTTAAATTAACACTAACACTATCTTGAAGATTTCCACTTGAATCATAAACATTAACTGTAGCATAATCAGGATAATACTTATAAGAATCAGCACTATTTACATGAATATAACCTGATGAATCCACAGTTTTTTGAACCATGTTACCACTATTCAATGAATTACCATCACGACTGTAATAAATCTGAATTGTAACTTTTTCACCAGCATGTTCAGAACCTACATAAATAGACGCCTCAGTTTTATCAGATAAACCACTTCCTGTTGAAAAACTACCACCTTGAATAGTTAAAGGAGAACTAGTTGGATTAGAACTTGATGTTGGGTTGTTGTTACTTGTCGATTGAGAACTACTTTGCTTAGCTAAAGCATTTTTATCAGTGATTTCAACTGAATTAATCATCTTTTTTAATAAATCAAGATTATTACCCATTAAAGAAAATGTATAACCATCAATAGTCCTTTCCACCAAATACAAATTAACCGATGAATTTTCATAAATTTTAATATCGCCCTCACCATCAACAAGAGCAAAATTAGATGGAGGTAGAGAAAATTCTAATGTTGAAACTCCTAACATAAATACCTCTTGTGAATAGTTTCCAACATTTTCAAGAAGAATAAAACCACCAATATTAGCATAACTAGGCATTGAAGTATACTCAATGAACTTAGAACCAACAGGAGCATCAATTTTAAATATTTCAAAATTTTGTGTTTCTAAAGGTATTTCATTTGAACCTAAAATTCCAGAAGAAAATATAAAAGCACCAGCTAAACTAACAACAACAATAGCCAAAATAGCTATTAAAATCTTTTTATTTTTATTATTAATTTCATCAGAACTAAAAGAATTAATTACATTTTTATGGCTCATTGTTTTTGAATTAAGAGGTGCACCACAAGTCTTACAAAACTTAGCCGAATCACTATTTTCTGTTTTACACTTTGGACATAACATTTCATGACACCAAAAAAAAACTATTATTTAATAATAATTTATATACAATTATAAATAAATGTGAGGGTTGGCAGAAATTATTTAATTTTGAATATTTTTAATTTACAAAAATAAATCAAATATTCAATTAACTAGAAGAAGTTCCTTAAAGAATAATAATCCTAATAAGTAATACTAATATAAAAAAAGAAGATATAATAAAAATTATATCTTAATCATGAAATTTACCTAAAAATTCTTTCATTCTAGGATTTTCACAAGTAAATACCTCTTCAGGACTACCCTTTTCAGCAATCACACCATCATTCATGAAAATAATTGTATCAGCAACATTTTGAGCAAAACTCATTTCATGAGTTACAATTACCATAGTCATCTTCATACTAGCTAAATCACGAATAACAGTTAAAATTTCACCAGTTAATTCTGGATCTAATGCCGAGGTAGGTTCATCAAAAAATAAGATATCGGGATTCATAGCCAATGCACGAGCTATTGAAACCCTTTGTTGTTGACCACCCGATAATTCACAAGGATAAGCATTCTCTTTATTTTCTAGTCCCATCTTTTTAAGTAAATCACGGGCAGTTTCATAAACTTCCTTCTTATCTCTTTTTTGAACACGAATAGGTGCATTTGTAATGTTTTTCATAACAGAATGATGAGGAAATAAATTAAAATTCTGGAAAACTAATCCAAATGTTCCATCAAAATTAATTAAACCACTATTTTTTGTTTCAAGACCTGTAATACACCTAAGTAAAGTGGATTTACCCGCCCCAGATGGTCCAATAATACATAATACTTCACCTTTTTCAACATTAAGAGAGATATCTTTAAGAACTACTTCATCATTAAAACTTTTTTTAAGATTTTTAATTTCTAATAAACTCATTAAATATTCCCCCTAATCATAATAACTTAATTTTTTCTCAAAGCGAGCCATTACAAAAGCAACAACTGCATTGAAAACATAATAAAATATACCTGCAACAAGAAGGGCTGTAATAGATGCATCTGCAGCTGCAATTTGTTTAGCTACAGTAAACATCTCAGGAATAGCTATTACAAATGAAAGAGAAGTATCTTTTACTAAAGTAATTACTTCATTTGTTACAGCAGGGAGAATAATTTTGACTACTTGAGGTAGAATAACAATGAAGAATGTTTCTAGTTTATTATATCCTAAAACTTGAGCAGCTTCATACTGACCTTTTGGAATAGCCTCAATTCCACCTCTAAATATCTCAGCAAAATAAGCAGCATAATTTATAGAAAATGCAATAATAACTGCAAAAAATCTATAATCACTAGATAAATTAAGACCAAATATATAATAAGGTGCGAAAAATATCACAATTAACTGCAACATTAATGGAGTACCTCTCATAATAGAAATATACACCTTCATTAAAGCACTTAAAGGTTTTATACGACTCATTCTCCCACCAGCTACTAAAAAACCAAGAGGGATTGAAAATAATAAAGTAAGTATAAATATTTCTACTGAGGTAATTAAACCTCCAAAAAGTTGACTTATTGCTGTTGTTAAAATCATAACTACTCTCCAAAACTAATAACTAATTTATTTTGTAATTAATGACCCAGGAACACCAGAATCACTATATTTTTCAGCAATTTTAGCTACAGTACCATCTTTAAACATTTCGTCTAAAGTTTTTTGTACCTGATCTTTTAAATCAGTATTTCCTTTTTTAAATCCAATACCATATTGTTCAGATGAAATAGTATCATTTAAAATAGTATAATCATCAGGATTCTCTTTAGAACTTACTTGGTATTGAGCAACTCCAATATCAATAGCTACAGCATCACATACTCCAGATTCTAAATCCATAAATGCAGTATTATAATCAGCTACTTGAGTTAAGGTTGCAAATGTATCTGCTAAAGTTTTATTGTCTCCTTCAAGAGCACCTAAAGCAGAGGAATCTTTTTGAGTTTCTACAGTTTTACCTTTTAGATCATCTAAAGAAGAAATATCAGAGTCAGATTTTACAACAATAACTTGCTTATTGTCAATGTATGCATCAGACCATGTGTAATCATTTTCACGACCATTTATTGTAAATCCATTCCAAATACAATCAATAGAACCAGATTCCAATTCAGCATCTTTTGCATCCCAATCAATTGGTTGTGCTTTAAATGTCCAATTATTTCTTTTACAGACTTCTTTAGCTAAATCTAAATCAAAACCAGTATAACTTCCATTATCATCCTTATATCCATATGGAGGAAATTCAGCATCAAAACCAACAACAAGAGTTTTATCATCATTATCAGAACTTGATTGGCCTCCTAATAAACCATCAAACCAACCAGCACTAGCAGTACCTATTATTAAAAATAATATTATTACTATAGCTAATATTAAACCTATCTTTTTATTCATTATTTACACCAAAAAAATATTTTTCTAGATAGAATAGAGTAATCTAATCTATGTCTAACTTTATATCCATTAAGATATTTAATTATATAAGATTTAATTTTAAAAAAAGCTAAATTTTCTTATAGTATTCCTGAGTTAATTTACACTCAGATAAACATTTACTACAACCACTACCTTTTCTAAATTGATCAATTACATATTCACTACAAACTTCAATATCTATAATATCTGATCTATTAAGCCGTGAATTCCACTTAGTAGGGTTAATTGCAGCAACAGGACAAGCATCTTGGCATTCTTCACAATCATCACAATAAGAATCTTCAATTGAATGTGCAAATTCAATTGGCATATCAGTTAAAATACCCGAAAGACAAACCGCTGAGCCATATTCCTCACATACAAAAAGAGAAGACCTACCAATCCAACCAAGGCCTGATTTTGTAGCTATTGTTTTTAAAGGTAAAATGCTTAATAATTTTTCCATATCACATTCATTTCTATCCATTGTAAGAGCAAAAGCATTATAACCTTTATTTTTAATAAATTCCTCACCCAAAAGTGCAATTTTAGTAATTTCAGCCATTGTTTTGTGAAATAGCATCCAATATTTATCATATTCATCATTTTCAATATAATCAACGCATTTTTTAGGAAGTTTTAAAATAAGACTAATTCCATTAGGTAAATCTAAAAAATCAGATGCTAAGCCATCTATATCTGCAAACCCAACTTTACTTACACCTAAATCCAATAAATACTTTTTAAGTTCCATTTCAAATACCATGATTACTACCTGATTTTAATTTTAGCATATATAATTACTAAATTAATTTAAAGGAATTTCATGATTATAATTTTTTATTTGTTCTTTAATAACTTTATTATCCAAACCAATTTAATTCATTTTTTCACAATTAGATAACATTAGCAACAAAAGCAGGTAATGTCATGCATTTATCTAAACCAGCAATACGAAAATATTCATCATTTTCAGTATTTTTGTCATAACCCGCATCAGTTTGAGTCATAATTTCTTACTCTATATAGGGTAATTTTCTATATTTTTCATTAGTTAATGCTTTTTCATATAGTTCAAAGCAATTGAAATCTGAAAAATATAATAATTTGTAAATTACTGTTTTTCCTACATTCGGGTTTAATCCACATTTGTGTATGATATAATGCAATAATTTTTTAAATTATTCTTTATCGAATCCCATTATAAGCTCCCCCCAACAATTGTTATTTAGCTAAAATATGAACATTATAATATCATATATTGCATAATTAACCTAAAACTTACATTTATTAGCTATAATGTCATTTAAACTTTAAAAATTTAAAATTAATATTTTTAAAAGGAATTAATGATTTAAAATCCTTTTTTATTTTTTTCTTAAAGCCATCATTTTCTTTTTCTAATGTGACACTATGATCCGATGTTTCACTCTCAACAGCTAATTTAAATTCATTAGCGGAAGTAGATGATAATCCTGCATAGAATATTTTCTTTGATTTTGGATATAAAACTTTTAAAAAATCATGATCCCCTTCAAACTCTTCTTTCTTGTTTTGAAAATCCTTTTTAACCTCACTAAAAAAATATTCTCTATCTTCACCTTCTAGCTCAAACAAATAATTATAAGCTAGATTAATCTTTTTATTGTAGAGCTGTTTTTTACAATCTTCAAAAAGATTTAATTTCTTTGTTAAATCAAAAATCCGATTTGAAATATAAATTCTGTCTACATAATTTTTTGTAGGTGTTGTTGTAATTGAATCTGGTCTTATTCTTCTGTAATATAAATGTTGGTTTAAAAAATAGACTCTTTTTGCATTGAAAATACATTCTGCAAAGAATAAGTTATCTTCAAATATCTTATTTTCAATAAATCGAAAGTTTTTTACAAATTCACTTTTATAGAAATTTCCAGGAGTACTTACAGGTGTTGAAAATACAATATCAATAATGTCTTTATAATTAAATACTTTATTTTCAACCCGTTTAGCTAATTTTTTAGCCTCAAAGTAATCGTTTTTAGAAAATTCTTTAGTTTCGCTGTCAAAGTTGATTAATTTAAAAATTATAAAATCAGTGTTTTTATCACAAGCCAAATTATATAGCTTTTCTAATGCATCTGACTTTAAAATATCATCACTATCTATAAAATAAGTGTATTTGCCATTTATAAATTCAAAACCCCGATTTCTAGCACTTGATAGTCCTTTATTTTCTTGTGTTATGATTTTAATTCTTGAGTCCCTTTTTGAGTAGTTAGTTAATATTTCTAGAGAATTATCTGTAGATCCATCATTTATGCAAATTATTTCAATGTCACTAAGTGTTTGTGTGATTAGACTATCTAAGCATTCACCTAAATAGTCTTCAACATTATAAACTGGAACTATAACAGATATTTTTGTCATGATTTTACCTATTTTTTTCTAAATATTTTTGTTAACTTCCAACTCTTTGATGATAACATTTCATTATTTTTATTCCTTACATGTTTAAGTTGACCCTTAAGAGATTTGATTTGTTTATTTAGCTTGACATTTTTATTATATTCCTCTTCAACTAATTCATTTAAAATTGTTAGCCTATAATCTACATAGCCACTATTAAATTCAAAGTTTTCATCGGACAAATTATAATCATTTAATAATTTAAGCAATACTTCTCGAGAAGAGTCATAATCATGAATATCAGATTTATATCTACAATCAACACCACATAAAATACTGCCACTTTCACAGATTGCCCAAATATCACTACTAGAGCCTAAATAATCAGCAAGTTTTGATGGCAAATATGGGTTAAATTCAAATGAATAATTAGTAATAACATCATTTACAAGTAAAACATCAAATTTATTACACGCATTTAAAAATTCCAAATAATCAATCGGTTTTTTAATAATGATGTTATTAGTTATTTCTAAATCTTTAATAAATAATCTAAATAATTTATCATTAGATAAAAAGAAATAAAACTTAATTTTATTCTTATATTTGTGAACTAATGAATCATAAGCGTAAAATAAGCTTTCAAAATGTCTTTGACTATAATAGTCATTTCCAAAATAAGCAATATTAATACAATCATCATCTAAATCAATATCTGATGATTTAATATTGTAATAATCATTATCGAGTGTTGGATGAGCCTTAATAATTGATTTAGACACAACCAAATCATAAACATCCCATGGCGATGATTTTAACATGATCTCTCTTTGATTATAATTAGTAAAAATTATTTCATCAGCAAAAATAAATGTTAAATACTCAACTAAGGCAAATGTATTAACAGGATTAGCTATCAATGGTAAGTCCTTATTTAATTTAGCTATTTTACTATTAACTTTATTAATATAGTCATCATCAAAATTTAGTTTGTTTTTTCTTCTTGAATTATCAATATTAACAAAAATAGGATCTGAAAACTCAGCCCTCCAAAGAACATTAGGATTTTCAAGTTTATATTCTAAAGCTAAAAAATGATTATATTCAGGCCATGACCTACTATAAACAGCACTATAATCTTTTTTAATATGCGAAATTGAATTATTAAATTCTTTAATTATATCCAGTTTGTTTTCAGCATTAATCTTAATCGGGATTTTTAAATCAATGAACTCATCGACCAACTCTCTTAAGCTATTGTAGCTACCTCCATCATCTACATATAATAAATCAACATGTTCCTTATTTGATATAATTCGTTTGGCTTGAACAACTGCTGATGTAAAATTACTTGGTGGGAAAAAATAAGATATAACTAATGTTTTATTCATAATCTAGCATCCAATTTGATATAATTCAAAGCCTAAATTTATAATTCGTTTATTGTAAATGTTCCTGCCATCAAAAATGATTTTTCGCTTTAATCTTTTTGATAAAATATCAAAATCAGGATTTCTAAATTCTTTCCATTCAGTAATTAAAACTAATGCATCACAATCATTTAAAGCATCATAACGGTTATTTGTAAATTCGATAGAACTTAGATAGTCGTTGGAAATCTCTTTTTTAAATTCACTTTGAGCTTTAGGATCATATACTTTGACTTTACCGCCTTTTTTAATAATTTCTGAGATTACAACAAGTGATGTAGCTTCCCTTACATCATCCGTATCTGGTTTAAATGAAAGACCCCAAATAGCAAAATTAAGAGCTGATAAATCTTCACCAAATTTATCTACAATCTTTCTTATTAAAAGCATTTTCTGTTTTTTATTGACCATCTCAACATTAGGTAATATGTTTGTTCTATAACCATTATTTTCAGCAGTTTTAATTAGTGCACGAACATCTTTTGAAAAACAACTTCCTCCATATCCACATCCAGAATAAATATAATCATAACCAATTCTTTTATCGGAACCAACACCTAAGCGAATGTTTTTAATATTAACTCCTGTAACATCACAAATATTAGCTATTTCATTCATAAATGAAATTTTAGTAGCAAGCATTGCATTAGAAACATATTTAGTCATTTCAGCACTTTTAATATCCATAAAAATAAATCTATCATGATTTAAAACAAAAGAAGAATATAAATCTTTTAAAATTTCATAAATTTCATAATTATCACACCCAATTATCACACGATCTGGATGTAAACAGTCTTCAATAGCATTACCCTCCTTTAAAAATTCTGGATTTGATGCAATATTAATTTTAACTGAAGAATTTTTTTCATCAAGAATATTTTCAATGTATTTTTTTATTTTAAAACATGTCCCTACTGGTACTGTTGATTTAACAACAACTAAGGAATCTCTAGTAATATTATTTGCAATATCACGAGCAGCAGAAAAAATATAATCTAAATTAACACTTCCATCATCATCCATTGGAGTACCTACAGCTATAAAAATAATATTTGAGTCATCTAATGCTTCTTTAAGATTATTTGTAAATAATAAATCGTTTTTATTTTGACATTCCTTAACAAGTGTTTTTAAATTAGGTTCATAAATAGGCATTATGTTATTTTTAAGGTTATTAATTTTTTGATTATCAATATCAACACAATAAACTTTATTTCCCATCTTTGAAAAACATGCACAAGTTACAATACCTACATAACCAGCACCAATAACTGTAATATTCACAATACCATCCTTAATGTTGTTTTTTAATTTTTCTTAAAACACTTGTTATTTTCCAACTTTTTGAATTTAAAAGAGCATTTGTTAATTCTTTTTGATTTTTTAACTTACTATTTAATTTTGTATTTTCATCTATTAATGAATTGTTCTTTTCAGTTAATAAATCATATTCTCTTTTAATCTGACTTATTTTTAATTTAAAATATTTATTTTTATATTCTTTATAATTAGTAGCTTCAAATAATAATTTAATATTTTCATATAGCTCAATTGGAAGCAAATTATTATTCAATATATCCAAATTATTAAGTTCTTCACGTATTTTATTAAAATAATCATTATTATCATTAATTAAAAGCATATGCATCATATGAGATGCAATAAATAAATTATATTCATTTTGAAAGTTATCAAAGTAATCATTATTTTTACCAAAAACATCTATAACCAATTTATAAATTTCAAGGTTTTGAGTTTTAATAGAATAATTAAGATATTTAATAAATTTAGGCTTATATTGTTCAGATAAATTAAATAAACCTGCTTTTTCTAAAATATCAAAAGTATCTTTATAATGGGTAATATAATGTAATTTTTTTAAGCTAGTGTTAACTTTATAATAAGGCTTTCCTCTAAGAGGAAACATATATGCATAAAAATCAACTGGAACACCATAAAGAACTTCCACATTAGCTAATGCCTCAGATAGAAATACAGGATCTTGACCTCTAATTAAATCCTTAAATCGTATGTTATTATCATCTAAAAAAGATTTTTTAAAAATATTTTTATAAAACGCCCATGGGACACCATATTCAGCAGGAGAAATAGTGCAAAACTCATCAAAACAATAATAATTATTCTCCTTACAATTAGGATTATCGATTAAAACCCGATCTTGTGTGATTTTTTTCAAATTCCCACAAACAATATCAGCATCATTTTCAATAGCTACCTTATAAAGCATTTCCAATGCATGTTCATCAACATAAATATCATCAGCATCTAAAAAAGCAACATAATCCCCTTTAGCTTCATCTAAACCATAATTACGAGCTTTACCTGCCCCTTGATTAAATTGTTTAAGTATTTTAACATGATTATAATTATCAGATAATTCATTTAAAATTTCTAACGAATTATCTAATGATCCATCATCAATGCAAATAATCTCAAAATCTTTAAATGATTGATTAACCACACTCATTATTGTTTCTTTAAGGTACTTACTTGCATTATAAACTGGAATTATAATAGAAATTTTAACCATTATTTAATTTCTCCTAAATATTTTAGTAATCTTCCAACTTTTTGAAGATAATAATTGCTTATTTTTCTTATTTAACTTATTAATCTGCCTTTTTAAGCTATTATTTTCTTTTAAAATTTCCCTATTTTCACGTTTAAGTTCGATATATTGGCTTTTTAAATCATATTCTTTGAAATTCTTTGATAAAATTGCATTTTCAAATCTAAGAGTATTGATTTCACCTAAACTATCTCTAAAATCATCATAATATTCATGATTAAGAATTTTTGTAAAATCTTCCACTATTTTTTCGTAAAAATACTTCTTAAAATCCTCATGAACAGTTCTATATCTAACAGATGTAAGCATTACCTTTTTATTAAATAATTCTTTTTTATATTTATCAAAATATCCTTCATTAATAAATTCTTGGACAATTAAATTATTAATTTTAATTGTATCAATAAAACGTTCATCACAAAGTCTAGTTGATGATTTTAAGTGTATTCTATGAATATATAAACATTTTTTGTAAAATAATATTCTTTTTGCATGAAACATTGTTTTCCAAAAAAATAAATTATCCTCAAATATTACTCCCTCGGGAAAAATTGCACCGATTTTTAATAAATAGTCTTTATTGTAAAACTTAGACCATGCAGTTACATTGATCTTAAAAATATTATCATCTAATTCATCAAAAGAAAATACTTTATCATTTATTAAATCATCCATTAAATATATTGGAATATTATAATAAGTGCTTTTTTCTTCATTATAATTAATAGCCTGGAAAATTAAAAAATCAAGTGAATTTTCTTCTGATATTTTATAAAACTGTTTTAAAGCATTTGTATCTAAAATATCATCAGCATCCATAAAATAAATATATTTACCCTTAGATTGATTTAAAGCAAAATTACGGGCAGCTCCTGCACCTTTATTTTCTTGTTTAAATATTTTAATACGATTATCCTTTAATGAATATTCATTTAAAATATTAAAAGAATTATCGATTGACCCGTCATCAATACAAATAACTTCTATACTTTTTAAACTTTGATTCAAAACACTGTCTAATGCTTCTTTTAAATATTTTTGAGCATTATAAACTGGAATAATAACAGAAACCTTAGGCATCATGCCACCTTTTTAAAGCTCTTAAAGGTTTAGTTAATTTCCAACTATTAGAATTGATAATTGACTTATTTAACTTCTTGGCTTTTTTTACATCTTTTTTTAATTTTCTATTTTTAACTTTTAATTTTCTATTTTCATTTCTCAAATCAACGTTTAAAAGTAATAATTCAAATTCTTCAAAATTATCGGCTTTAATTACACTTGTAAACCTGTCTTTATTAAGTTCATTTAAACAGTGCATAACTTCATCGTATTTTTCATGATTTAGAATTTTAGAAAAATCTTTCTTCATAGCATCATAAAAAGAGGATTTAAACTGATCTTGAATCTCAGAGTATCTTAAAAAAATAGTATTTAATTTTTTATTATATAATTTTTTTTTATATTTATCAAAATATCCGTGATTAATAAATTCCTGAATAATTAGATTGTTTATTTTAATTGTGTTAATATGACGTTCATCACAAGCCCCTGTTGATGATTTAGAATGTCTTCTTCTTGTATAGTAAGATTTTTTATAAAAATATATTCTTTTTGCATCGAAAAACATTTGCCAATGAAAAATATTATCATGAAAAATCAATCCCTCAGCAAATCTAGCACCAGTTTTTAAAATAAATTCTCGATTATAAAACTTACACCAAGGAGTCATATTAACATTAAAAATATAATCTCCTAAATCATCAAAAGAAAAGATATTATCCTCTACAAAATCATATAACTTATTCATTGAATATTTAGCAGTTTCAAAATACTCTCCAGTATCATCATCATAATTAATAGCTTGAAAAATTAAAAAATCAAGCGATTTTTCTTCTGCTATATGATAAAACTCATCCAAAGCTTTTTTATCTAAAATATCATCAGCATCCATAAAATAAATATATTTACCTTTAGCATGTTTTAAAGCCATATTACGAGCAGCTCCACCACCATTATGTTTTTGATTTAAAACTAAAATATTACTATTCTTAGATGCAAAATCAACTAAAATATCATATGAATTATCTTGTGAATCATCATCAACACAAATAACTTCAATATCATCTAATGTCTGATTTAAAATAGAATTAAGAGATTCTTTTAGATAATTAGAAGCATTATAAACTGGAATAATAACTGAAACTTTTACCATAATATCACATTTAAAAAAATCTTAAAATTTTATCCAAAATTGAACTAATAGATTTTTTATTTTTCATTTTTAAATCAAACTCATGATAATTATTTGATTTTAAAACACTTTCAAATATTAATTTATTATTTTTATTTAAATTATATATAAAATCTTTATTATTAGCTAATTTAAGATAATCTTTTTTCATTTCATTAAAATAATCTTGCTTAAACTTATCATTAATCTTTTTATACCAATAATAAACCGTAGCTGTTTTTTTAGAATAAAGTCCTTCCTTAAATTCATCAAAAACATCATGTTTTTTAAAAACGTCCCATATTAAGTTTGAAATCTTTATATAATCAATAAATTTAGAACCGCCATAAGTAGTTGAAGATGATGAATGCCAACGTCTTTTAAATAAATGTTTCTTTAAAAATCCAATTCTTTTAGCAGAAAAGAGAATATCAAAGAAAAATACATTATCATCAAAAATAAGACCATCTGGAAATTTAGCATCTGAATTTAAAATAAATTCCCTATTATATAATTTACTCCAAGGTGTAACAGTAATTTTAAATATAAATTCTTTAATATCCTTATAATTAAAAACTCTATCTCCAACATAATCCGCTAAAGCATTCATACTATATTTCTCGCTTCTAACAAGTTTAGTATCCATGTAATAATTAACTGCTTGAAAAATAACAAAGTCCAAATTATCCCCGTCAGCTACATTATATGTCTCTTCAAGAGCATTTAACTCTAAAATATCATCTGAATCCATTAAAAATAAATATTTACCCTTAGCTAATTTTATTCCATTATTTGTAGCTACAGCATGCCCCTGATTTTCCTGAATTATTATTTGGATTCTACTATCTTTTTTTGAATAGTTATTAAGAATTTCTAAGGAATTATCAGTTGATCCATCGTCAATACAAATAACTTCAATATCCTCTAAAGTTTGATTAATAACACTATCTAAACATTCCTCTAAAAAATCTTCAACATTATAAACAGGAATAACAACAGAAACTTTAATCATAAACACCACAATAGAATATTTAGTAATAATTTTCTAATTAATAATATTTAAAGAAGACTAGATTATAGAATTTTAAAAAAAACTTAATTAATAATCCCCTTAGATAAATTACTAACTTTAATTTTGAAAATAAATCATAATAATAAAATAAATTATATAAAGTGAAATCATCTAAGTTCCTAAAAAATTCCTGATTAACTAATTATATTTACTGATTTTTCAACATAATCTAAAATATTATAAAACTGGAAAAATACTTTAACTAACAATAATAATATAAAAAGATACAAATTCCTACAAATATATTCTTCAGTATATTAGAGAATTATCCGTTGTTTTATTATTAATGCAAATTATTTCAATGCCAGATAATGTTGATTTAACACTATCTAAACAATCTATTAAATATTCTTCAGTATTATATACAGGAATAATATACTTAAAGGGTTTATATCATCCATACAAATCTTAATCATTATTTTAATTAGTTTTAATAATAAATATTTTATTATTATCTTCGAAGATTTTTATTTTAAAATTATCATATTTAATTATTTTATCTTCGAAATTAGTAAAATATAGTTTTAGACAAAAAATATTTATATTAAATGTGACTAAAATAGTAATATGAGTAGAAATGCTTATATTAATAAAGATATCCCACTTTCTAAAATTCATGAAGTTAAAGCTGATTTAAAGCATTA
>NZ_LWMU01000010.1 GCF_001639275.1 Methanobrevibacter oralis | reverse complement strand
TATAGTTTCGGACAAAAAATTTTTTAGTTAATCATGATGAATTTACTGATCCAATTTTTATAGTAGGAATCTCTATTTACGATTCTATAGAATTCTTTTTCAAATAGTTTTTCCATAAATTCTATTGTATCAAATAAATAATATGCCATATACTTTTTTATTGATTTCCATACTTGTTCTATTGGATTTAAGTGGGGAGAATGGGGAGGTAAATGAATTAATTTTATATTTAATATTTCACATGCTTTAATCACTAAATTAGCTTTATGAACTGAGTAATTATCTAGTATCACTACAAGCTTTCTTTCTTTTTGTAAATTATTGATTATATTATCTTTATTTAGTAATTTAATGATTATTTCTTTTTGAATATTTTCTATGTTCGTGTGTTTTTCAGGGTTTAATTTATTTGCTTTATTCTTTATTTTTACTAAAAATTGCTTTTCAGAACTATTATTGTTTGATATGAATTCATTAAATTCATTTTTTAATGTTTCTAATGTATTTTCATCTTTTAATTTATTGTAAATCTTATTTTCATCTAGTTCATCATCGGTTAAAATATTTTTAAGTTCTGATTTTAACTCTTTATTTATACAATTAACTATTCTAAGATTGATTAATGATTTTATTTCCTCAAATGTACGAGTATTTTGTTGAAATAGTATTAATGAATTGCCGTTTACTGCTTGATAGCCATTTGCATTTAATTTTATTCTTGTAGTTGTTTTTGTCTGTTTATTTTTTGTTCCTAATTCGTAGTATATTCTACTTGTATTATCTTTATTTTGGACTGCTGTTTGATCAGCAAATATTAAGATGTCTTTTTTTAAATCTATTTTTTCTGTGTTTTTTTTAACTGTTTTGAGGCATTTTTTGGAGCTTCTGCAGGTATGACATAAGGTTTTCCATATCCGAAGCCTAATTTTTTCATAATGCGTCGAATTTGTCTATCACTATAAA
>NZ_LWMU01000009.1 GCF_001639275.1 Methanobrevibacter oralis | reverse complement strand
AACCATCTAAAGCAATATTATTACCAATAGTATCATTTGAATTATCAAATGCACTAACAGCCCCTAATGATAAGAAAGCTAATAAAACAATACTAATTAACATTATCCTATTAATTTTCAAAATATTGTCCACCTTTTTAATTTAATTAAATAAATATATATTCAAATCATATTGAATATATATTAATATTATATTATTTAATGGATATTTATATGTTTTTAAGCATTTCTAGGGGACTGTCAATTTGTTAGGTCTTGATTTCGGTTTTCGATCCAACCATTTTTTCTTGATATAATATAAGCAAGCATGCCTTCAGGAGTTCTATAAATTCTTTTTGTGTGTTTATCTAATGTATTTCCTAATAATTTTCTAATTTATTATTAGTTCTTTCTAGTTTTTCTTTAAAGGGATTTTTTAAGAATTTTAGAAATTTTCTATATTGTGGGAAAAAGTTTTTATTTAAATATTTGGCTAAAGGTTTGGGAAATCCTTTTAATTCGTTTTTTAATAAGTCAATATAACGAATTGCTTTTTTGAAATTTTGTTGGTTAAATAATTCGTAAAATAATTCAAGATATTCTTTTATTTTCTTGTTTTAAGCATGTTTTTTTGTCTTTAATTAATTTTTTAATTTTTATAATCTGAGAGTTTAGGTTGTTTTATTTTTAATTTTTGCTTGTAATTTTTTTTACGGTTTTATTGATTTCAGATTGCATGGCTTCTAAAATATTTTTTATACTAAATGAAATATGCAATGTTGATGAACGAATCCTAATTCATTTCATTATTTTCATCATAATTCTTGTTTTGAATCCATGTTACTATCTGCTTTTACGGTATTTTAATGGATATGCTTTTTTTAAGGGGTTTGTCAATAAATCCATTTTTTCTTAATTTTTCTTGTTTTTAAATTTTAACTAGATATTTTTTCTCTATTTTGTTTTTTCTCAATTATTAATCTTTATTTTTTATTTTCAACGAATTCATATT
>NZ_LWMU01000008.1 GCF_001639275.1 Methanobrevibacter oralis | reverse complement strand
AATGTAATTTTCTATTTGATTGTTAGTACAGTCTAGTTTTCCTTTGTGTCTTTTTTTAAGGAAGTGTATGTATTTTTTGTATTCTGGGAAGAATTTTTTCTTTAAGTATTTTGCTAGAATTGGTGGAAAGTTTATTAATTTTTCTTTTAGGAAATTAATGTATTCTATTGCTTCTTCATAGGTTTCTTTTTTGAATAATATTGTAAAATATGCTTAAATATTCGTTGATTTCTATTTTGTAGTTGTTTATCCATGTTTTTGGATTGTTTTTTGATTTGTGTTTCTGAGAGCTTAGGGTTTTGTTTTTTTAGATTGCTTTCATATTCTTTGCGTATTTGCTTTAGTTCTTCTCTAAGTTCTTCATTGATATTTAATAATAAGTGAAATGTGCAATGTTGGTGATCAAATCCAATTTCTCTCATTATTTTATCATATCCATGGTTTTAAATCCGTTACAATTGCAATGGACTCTGTTGCTTTGATGCTATTTTTTATAAAATTTTTTGTTGTTGCAAAATCTTCTTTTTCACTAATTAACTCTGCAATAGGCATTCGATTAATTAAATCAAATAATATATGTCTATAATACCATTTTCGCTCAATTCATAATCCACTGTACAGTCATAAGCAGCATAGCCTGAAAATTTCATATCAGTGTTAACATAATACAATCCATCGAAAGTTAAAAGAGATTTTCTAATCGTTTCATATGACATATCAATGCTATTAAAAACATTAAATATCCAAGAAAGATTTCTTAATGAATCCCAACCTCTTTTTCGCAACTCAATTGCCTTGTTTTTCATTTTAGTTGAAAAATTACAAAAATCTTCATAAATTCCATTAAGCCTTACTTGACTATATTTCCTACATTTCTTACAAAGATATCGCTTGACTTTAATAATAACACTAACTCCATTTTCTAAATAAATTTTACGCCGATTATAAGATTTTTTAATAACATCATGAGAAAAACAATGCTTACAATGAGGATCATGATACTCAATAACC
>NZ_LWMU01000007.1 GCF_001639275.1 Methanobrevibacter oralis | reverse complement strand
TGTTTTTAAGTGCTTTTTTGTTGGATTTTTTTAGTGTTGCTTTTAGTGTTATTTTTTTAGCGGATTTTTTAATTGTTGTTGTTTTTGTTGTTTTTAGTATTTGTTTTATGGTTATTTTGTTTTTTACGCTTTGACCTTTGTAGGTTGCTGTTATGTAGTATGTTTTTGGTGTTAGTGTTATTTTTAATGTTGCGTATCCATTTTTATCGGTAGGTATGTTGTATGTTTTTTTGTTTATTGTAATTTTAACGATTTTTCCGGTGCCTGCAGTTTTGCCATTATCATCAATGATACGGATTTTGTAGTTAATTCCGGATAAATAATCACCAGCTAGGTTTTTGTTGTTGTTTATTCTGGAGATGATTTTTAAAGTTTTTGTTTGTTTTTCTAAGTTGGTTGGGTTTATAATTAGTATGTTGTATGTTCCAATGGCTATTTTTTTGTTTAATTTAGCAACGCCGTTTGCATCAGTTGTAAGTGAATATTTTTTATCTCCAATTTTTAATGTTATGTGGGTATTGGCTAGTGGTGTTCCGTCAACATTTAGTAAGGTTGTTTGGTAGTCTAGTCCACTATTGTATCCTCTAATCATGTTAGGTGCGTGGATTGTGGATTTTATTGTTATGCTTGCATTAATTTTTTTGTCGTTAAAAATGATAGTTGCTGAATATTTTCCAATATTTAAATCAAGTTCTATGCTTGCAATACCTTCATTGTTGGTGGTTGCAGTATAATTTTTGCCGTTTAGTTTAATTTGTATATTCTGGCCTATTATTGCATTTCCTTCACTATCTTTTATAAAGATTTGTAGTTTTTCAGAACCTTTGTAGTATTTTTCAACATCTGGTGCTGTAATATTAATTCCAAGTACTTTAATATTCACTGTTGTATTAGTTGGTAAGTATTTATTATCTCCTGAATAAGTTATTTTAGCTATGTATTCTCCTTGTGCTAAGTTAGGGATGATTACGATAGCTTTATTATTAATAATTTCTACCGGGTAAGTTTCGTTATTTAAAACTACATTAATCGTGCCTGTTAGGTCTTTTGGTAGGTTGATTTCTACTTTT
>NZ_LWMU01000006.1 GCF_001639275.1 Methanobrevibacter oralis | reverse complement strand
CAAGTCACATTAAAAAATATAAGATTCATAAATGCTAATAATACTCAAACAGATTGGGGTGGTGCCATTGACTGGTTTGGAGATAATGCTAATTTAGAAAATTGTTACTTTGAAAATAACCACGCACGTAAACTTGGTGGTGCTATTTACTTACATGGAACACAAGGCAATATAAAAAACTGCACTTTTAACAATAACCATGCTAAATGGTATGGTGGTGCTGTTTATTGGAATGGTGATAATGGTAAGGTAGTGGATTGTTCTTTTGTTAATAACCATGCAGATGGGTATGGTGGTGCTGTTTATTGGAATGGTGATAATGGTAAGGTAGTGGATTGTTCTTTTGTTAATAACCATGCTAAATGGTATGGTGGTGCTGTTTGTTGGACTGGTGATAATGGTTTTTTAAGTGCTTGTTCTTTTGTTAATAACCATGCAGATGGGTGGGGTGGTGCTGTTTGTTGGACTGGTGCTAATGGTAAGGTAGTGGATTGTTCTTTTGTTAATAACCATGCTAAATGGAGTGGTGCTGTTTGGTGGACTGGTGATAATGGTTTTTTAAGTGCTTGTTCTTTTGTTAATAACCATGCAGATGGGTGTGGTGGTGCTGTTTTTTGGGATGGTGCTAATGGTAAGGTAGTGGATTGTTCTTTTGTTAATAACCATGCTAAAAAATTTAAAGGTAATGTTATTTATTGGTTTAAGTCAGGTGATATATTTGCTTGTACTTTTAGTGTATTTCGTCCTAAAAATACAAACACTGTTACTGTTAATAACTTAATTTACTACGAAAAAAATAATTACAATGTTAATTACTATGAAAATGGTAATAAAATCCTTGATAGCGGAATAAATGAGAATATTACATTTTCTAATTTAAACAGTGGAAAACACACTATTAAAATGATTTATAAAAAAGATGGTAATGATTTGACTAATGATTTAATTATTACTGGTGATTCTTATTTAAATTCTAATAATGTGTATATGTTTTATAATGATGGGACAAAATATAAGGTAAAATTAACAGACTACCAAGGAAAACCTTTAATTTATAAAAATCTTCAAATCACAATCAAA
>NZ_LWMU01000005.1 GCF_001639275.1 Methanobrevibacter oralis | reverse complement strand
ACATATTGACTCATTTCATTGTTTAACTCTTCTTTACTCATTTTATTAAATAGATTTATTTTTGATTTTCCAGACATAATATATTATTTGTCACTCATCTATAATAAAAGTTTAGTAAATAACTATAAAGTAGTTTTAATCAGTTTTAAAAATTAATTTTAGATTTTTGGCGGACACCCAGAAAAGAAAAAAAATAGTAAATATTGTCCGAAAAAAAACCATTTTTCCAAAGATTAATTATCAACTATGATCACGAAAATGATGACCTATATCCGCCCCAATTGGTCAACCACTATAGAAAAAAAAGCGAATACCAATACAAAAACAAAACAAGAATCACACATTGAACCAAAGAATGCAAAAACTGCCCAGTACAAGAATATTGCAGTAAAAAAACAACGATACAGAATAATCAGCGACTATGGAAAACATTTCCCAAAAAAAAATAAAAATGCAAAGAAAAATAGAAAACCACAAAAGCCCCCCCCAAAAAAAATCTACAAAAATACGCTCAAAAAAACAGCAGAAACTACCATTTACAAAACATGAAACAAAACATAAACCTAACAAAATTCACAACAACAGACTTAAAACAAATAAATACAGAATTTAAACTATACACAATAGGACACAACTTAAAAAGAGAATATACAACGAAATAAACAATAGAAAACAACTGAAAAATAAAATTATTGCAAAAAATTTTTAAAATAAAAAAAATTCTATGAAAAATTAAAAAATTTCATGTCCCATCCTGCTATTGTTTATTGTGGATGTTAATATGAAATCTGTTTGTGTATCTGCTATGCATGATAAATCTGATTAATTCCTTTTTTAATCTATTGAGGTGAGGATTATTTAATTCTTTTAGTTGTTTTTCACTGTATCCAATTATTATGGTGCATCACAGATGCTAGTATCACCTGCCAGCATTGAATATCTTTTATAAAGACCAGGTCTATCTGGATCATTGTAAATTCCATCAATAAAGTCTTCATTCATGTCTAACACAGCAAATATGATTAAGCAATTTTCTTCTTTGAGAAATATCGGATTTAGTTAAAGTCATATTTTTATCCTTCTT
>NZ_LWMU01000004.1 GCF_001639275.1 Methanobrevibacter oralis | reverse complement strand
AAATTATTCCAATTGTGGTAGAAAATCTTACCTAACTGACCAACAATTAAATGAATTAAAAGAAATCATCACTGGAAATGAAGAAAAATATAATTTAAAAGATGTGAGAAATCTTATTAAAGAAAAATATGGAATAACATACAGTGAAAAGCAAATATGGGTCATTACAAGACAAAAACTAAATTTAAACTATGGAAAACCATTCATCAAATATAACACTCGTCCAGAAAACCCCGAAGAAGATCTTAAAAAAAACTAACTTTCATTGATTTAAAAACTGAATATTTTGCTTTTTTGGACGAAACATCATGTCAAAATGTTCCAAATGTTACAAGAGTATTATATACTCCAGGAGAAAAAAATATACAAAGAAAACATCCAGTAAAAATTGGAATAAATGTAACTGGTTTCCAAGGAATTAATTGCAACTCATACATGGAAGTAAACACAAAAAATAATGCATTTCAATTTATAATTACATTATGTCATTACCGTATTGAAAACATGGAAAATACTTCCGGTAAACAATTAATCAAAGAAGCAATAAAGAATGAAAATTTATCAGATGACGAAATAAAAAACTATTTATCCTCTAAATCACTAAATAAAATGGATTTAATTAATAAAATCAATAATGAACTATATAATGACAATTCACAACAAACATCCATTGAAAAAATTCAAAAAATCTGCAATAAAGAAGACAATAACAACTCCAGAAAAATATGGCATGAAAAAAGATCCAGATTATTAAATAATCTATTAAATCCCAAAATAACTGAAATAAACTCAAAAGAAAAGAAAATAAACATTATTTTAGATAATGCAAGAATACATCATGCTAAAATCGTTGAAAAAGCATGCGAAATATTAAATATAAACTTAATATTTTTACAACCATACTGTCCCGATTTAAATCCAATCGAAGATGTATGGCGTAAAATTAAGTCTACAATATATAAATCAATATATAAAAATTTAAATGAATTAATAGAAATATTTAAACGAGAATACTACAAAATAGTTGATTTAACATCATTCTACAAAAACTGGGTCAAAGAATATCTAGGTATAAATATTTAGTAATACACTATAA
>NZ_LWMU01000003.1 GCF_001639275.1 Methanobrevibacter oralis | reverse complement strand
TAAGTTTATATAGGGTGGAAGGCAAATAATTATATATGAAAACAAAAATCAAAAGCCTTCCATATCTTAGGTTGGATGGCGAGCAATATATATTTATCGGTGATTTTAAAAATCCTATTCGAAAAGGGTTTTTAGATGGAAAAAGCTTTGTTGAAAAATGCTATGTTCAATTAATTCTATCCTATTGAATCAATATTGGATGATAATTATTTTGTTAATAAAAATGGTGAAATCGAAGAGCGTTATCCTTTTTGTAAACATTGTGGTTCTAAAAAAGTTATTAAGAAAGATTTTAATTGGAGAATTTTGTATTTAGAATCTGGTTTGGCTGTTAAGGTGAAAATAAAAAGATATGAATGCCATGATTGTAAAAGAAAATGTCAATCAGAATTCTCTAAATATTATGAAAAATACTGCAATTTTTCAAAATAATACTAAAATAATAAAGCAAAAAAATTACTCCAACATGGATGGAAATCATATAAGAAATCTTAAAAATGATTTTAATGAATTATATATCATTAAATATCTCTTATGAATCCATTAGAAAATACATATTTTTTGGTGATTCACTATATTGGTGTGATGAGGAATCAGAACTCTCAGGATATTTTGGTTATGACGCACAATGGATTAGAATAGAAGGTAAATGGTGGTATAGACTCGATATATTTGATACAATAAGAAACATGCCCGTAGCATGCCATATATCAAATAATGAATCAAATAAAACTGTTAAAAATTTTATTAAAAAAAGTATTCCATTAAAATACCGTAAAAGCAATAGTAACAGATTCAAAAAAAGGATATGATGAAATAATGAATGAATTAGGATTCGTTCATCAACATTGCATATTTCATTTATATAAAAATATTTTAGAAGCCATGCAATCTGAAATTAATAAAACCGTAAAAAATTACAAGCAGGAATTAAAAATAAAACATCCTAAACTCTCAGATTACAAAATTAAAAAATTAAGTAAAGACAAAAAAATATGCTTAGAACAAGAAATAAAAGAATATCTTGAATTATTTTACGAATTATTTAACCAACAAAATTTCAAAAAAGCAATTCGTTATATCGATTTATTAAAAAACGAATTAAAAGGGTTTCCTAAACTT
>NZ_LWMU01000002.1 GCF_001639275.1 Methanobrevibacter oralis | reverse complement strand
GACTTTGTTGAAATCCTGTATTTACAGTTGAAATTTCACATCGAGTTTATTTTTTTTCTATTTTAAACTCTTATTTTTGGTGTTTTATGATATATTTATTTCTATTTTATTTACATTTGAAATATTACATGGTGTTTTTTAAAAAAAGATTTTAAAAAGTTATTTATAGTAAAATGGAGAATATATATTTATATGAATAATAAAAATAAACATTCTCCAAGTATAGTTAGGTTTTCTGAGCATAAAAGTCTTTTGGATTTTGGCTTTAAAAAGCAAATAAAAAAATTTTTTAAAAAGTATAAAAATCAATGTAAAAGCGATATTAAGTCAAATGAACTGGTGAAATTCATTGAATTTACTTATAGCTATTCTATGATTGCTTTAAATAAGTATTCATCTAAGTATTCTAAGAAATTATATTCTCAACCTGCATTATTTACGATTGTTGCTTTAAAAATTTATTTAAATATGACTTATCGAGAAATAATGGATTTTGTATCATTTTCAAGTGGTTTGAGAAGTTATCTTAAAATTAAAAAATCACCAAATTATTCTACGCTCCAAAAATTCTTTAAAAAATGCCTACTGACATGTTTGAAAGAATAACCGAGCAAATTATTCGACATTTAAGAATTAAACCAAAATTAATTGCGCTTGATGGTACAGGTTTCACTAATGACTATGCAGACAAATATTATGTGCAAATTAGGGGAAAAGAAAGAAAAAGCTTCACTAAATGCCATGTTGTAGTTGATGTTGATAGCAGAATAATCCTTTACTCACAAGCGACAAAAGGTCCAAGACACGATACAAAATTCGCAATAGCTGCAATAAGAAGTTTAAAGAAATATTATGTTGATTATATAATAGCTGACAAAGCATACGATACAAATAAAATAAGAGAATGTATAAATGAAGAAATAAATGCTTCAGACCAAATACCTCTAAAATCCAACTTCAAACATGGATGGTACAGAAGATTAAGCCTAAAAACCTTTGATGAAGAAATATACTCCAGAAGAAACAACGTAGAAAGTATTTTCAGCGTAATAAAAAGAAAATTCTCAGGAACAAATAAAAGTAAACATACAAGACTACAAAACAAAGAAACAAGACTCAAAACAGCAATATACAACATCGATAGAGTAGTAAAAATTTTAAATTAGGATTTCAACAAAGTC
>NZ_LWMU01000001.1 GCF_001639275.1 Methanobrevibacter oralis | reverse complement strand
AATAATTCTAAGATTATTTTAATGGATGGAGAATATAAAGGCACAAATAATACTTTTATTTTAATTAATAAAAACCTAACAATCGAATCATTTTCAAATAATGTTATTATTAATGGAGAAAATAAATGTTATTCCCAAGTCATTAATACAGTTTATAATTATAATAAGATTTGCATTATTAATTCCCAAGTTGAAAATTTGCTTTCAAATAATGAATATGATGAAGGTTCTTATAAAACTGCTTCAATTATTATTAACAATTCCAAATTAAATAATATTGATTTTGAAGATGCTTTTGTCCGTATTAATGTTAGCTAATTGAATATATTTATTTATTAATTATTTTAAATGGTGGTAATTTATCTATAGTATTCGACACCATTGTTGTCAATCTAATGGTTTTTAATTTTTTTAATAACTATTTTGTATGTTTGATTTGATTTTTTATGATAAAAATTCTTTTTATCTCTTTTTTTGTTTGTTGGTGCTTTGATTTTTGTGTAAACCAAATCTTTTTTGGTCATATCAATTATCGGGACTGTCAATTTGTTAGCTCTTTGTCATATTTTTTTAGTTTTTTTTTCTTTTTCTTTGATTTTTTTTTGGTGTTTTATGTTGTGTTTGTGAAAAGATTTAAATATTGGTTGTTGTTTTTCTTGTTGTGATGGGTTTTAATTCTAGTTTTTTATTTCTTTTTAAATCTTTCTAATTTTTGATTAACTTGTTGATTTTTTTCTTAAATTATTTTTTTAGCTTGTTTTTGTAATTATTTTTTTAATTTGAGCAATAATAAGTTTTATATAGGTTGGAAGACAAATATTTATACATGAAACAAAAAAACAAATGTCTTCCATGTCTTATTTTTGGATGGCAACCAATATATATTTAACTATTTCGAATGTTGATCTTGTTAGAAAAAATGATGATGAAAGGGTGCAATGTAGTTTTGGTGATGAATACTGTTCAATTTTTTTTGTATATCGATGGTATTCTATGATGAAGATTGCGTTTATTAACAAAGATGGGGTTATTGAGTAATCCATGAATCCTCATTGTAAATCATTGTTTTTCTCATGATGTTATTAAAAAATCTTATAATAAGCGTAAAATCTATTTAGAAAACGGAATTAGTGTTTATTATTAAAGTTAAGCGATATATTTTGTAGGAAATGTAGAAATATTATAGTCAAGTAAGGCTTAATAGGAATTTTATGAAGATTTCTGTAATTTTTCAACTAAAATGAAAAACAAGGCAATTGAGTTGCGAAAAAGATGGTTGGGATTCATTAAGAAATCTTTCTTGGACATTTAATGTTTTTA